>JAIXUR010000071.1 GCA_027483425.1 Cyanobacteriota bacterium
GGACAGTGGAGGCGCTGGCTGACCTCCGCCACGCTCATATCGTCTAAGAACAAAGTGTCCTGAGGGTCACCAGAGTCGCTGGGCTTGAGCATCACCGTGGGCAGCAGCAGCGCATCGCCCAGGGGTGGATGCTGGGACGAACCGCTCCGCCCATCCCCCAGTCCCAGCAGCAGATCGTGGCCGGTCAGCAGCCCGGTCACCGTCATGTCGCGCCCCCAGTAGTCGCTGGCCAGGGCGGCCAGGTGAACTGTGAGCCCCTGCACCTGGTTAAGGCGATCGACAATGGGCTGAAAGGCATGCTCCACCGCATTGCCCACCACCCAGGTCAAGGTGCGCGACGGGCTGACCGATGGGGGCAGGTGAGCCTTGGCTGACTGCTCAAACTGCTTGAGAAACTGTCGGATTGAGCCCACCCCATTGCCCAGTTGGGGGTAGTCTTCGTAGTGGCTTGCGGCGGGCACGCTTTGCTGGGCCAGGAGAAACCACTCGTCGGCCAGCCAGACAAAATTGGTGCCAAACCGCTGCTGGCAATCGGCTTGAAAGGCCTGCACCTGGGCGATCACCTGCTGGGCCTGGGCCTGGGTGACCGGCGTCAGTTCGTCCCCCTCAGGGCGAAACCGCGTCAGGCCCACGGGCACCACCGCCGCTGAGGCCACCGCCGGTACATCCCCCTGGTGAAAACGAGCCAGGTCGCCCAGGGTTGTGGCCAGGTGTTCGCCGTCGTTAAGGCCCGGACAAACCACCACCTGGGCGTGGATTTGCAGACGCTGGGCTTGGAACCAGGCCAGCTGGTCGAGAATTTGACCCGCCCTGGGGTTTTTGAGCAGGCGCGATCGCACCCCTGGCTCCGTGGCATGCACCGACACGTACAGCGGCGACAGCCGCAGTTGGGCAATGCGCTCCCACTCCTGGGGCAGCAGATTCGTGAGGGTGAGGTAGCTGCCGTAGAGAAAGCTGAGCCGATAGTCGTCGTCCTTGAGGTACAGCGTGCCCCGCTTGCCGGGGGGCTGCTGGTCGATAAAGCAGAAGGGGCAGGCATTATTGCACTGCATCAGGCCATCAAACAGGGCCGTTTCAAACTCCAGCCCCAGATCTTCGTCGATGTCTTTTTCCAGCTCCACCCGGTGGGGCTTGCCCCGGCTATCCAGCACCTCCAGGGCCAAGTCTTCGTCGGCGCAGAGAAAGCGGTAGTCAATTAAATCGCGCGGCTTTTGGCCATTGATGGCCACCAGGGCATCGCCAGGCTCAAAGCCAATCTCCTCGGCAATGGAGCCGGTCAAAACACGGGTAATGCGGGCAGGGCGAATCGCCGGGGCAGCCATAGCTAACTCAAGCCTTGGAGGAGCAAAACGGGCTCTCCCATCTTAGATGTTTTGCATTTTTCCGGTCGCTAGGGCCAGTAAAATAGCGGCCCCAAAGGCCAGGCGATACCACACAAAGATCCAGGTGCTGTGCTGCTTTAAAAAGCTAATCAGCCAGGCAATGGCCAGGTAAGACGACACCACCGCCGCCGCGATACCGGCCACCAGGGGTGCCACACCCACATTGCCAAACCCAGTTTCAAACAAGCCTAGCAATTCCACCAACCCCGCCAGGGTGATCGCAGGCACCCCCAGCAAAAACGAGAACCGTGCCGCCGTGGCCCGTTCGAGCCCCATAAACAGCCCCGCCGTTAGGGTCGACCCCGACCGAGACACCCCCGGAATCAGGGCCAGGGTTTGGGCTAGGCCCATGGTCACGCCATCCTTCAAGGTCAACGCTTCGAAGGTGCGTTTGCGGCTGCCCACCAGCTCGGCCCCAGCCAGCACCAGCGCCATCACAATGGAGACGATGGCAATGGTAGAACTGTGGCGCAGGGGAGAGTTGTCAAAATCAGGAATAAACGCCTTAATCAGCAGACCCACCACCACGATCGGCAGGGTGCCCAGCAAAATGCCCAGCCCCAGACGAAATTCTGAGGACTCAAACTTGCCCCCCAGGGTGGCCTTGACCATGCCCACCGTAACCTCGCGTAGGTCATCCCAGAAGTACCAGAGAATCGCGGCAATGCTGCCCAGCTGAATCACCGCCGTAAAGGCTACCCCCGGATCGCCCCAGCCCAAAATCACCGGGATCATCTTGACGTGGGCCGTGCTGCTAATCGGCAAAAACTCCGTTAGCCCCTGCACGACGCCAATCACAATGGCTTGGAACAGGTTGATGGTTTCCATCCCAGGGGTCGCGGCGTCAGGCACCTGGGCCAGGGTCGGCACCAGGTTAAGGGGAGCTAGCCCGAATATCAGATTAGTCATAGGGTTTAACGTATAAGGTTTAGAACTATGTAGACCATAGCTAGGGAGGCCATGGCTGAGCATCGCCATTGCTCGGTATTGTAAAGGGCTTTAGAATCTACACAGGTATCTGCCGTGATTCTTGTTGCAGGCTTAACCTGCACCGAAGACGATTATGAACCTAAAGACAATCTTTTAATCCAGGATCAATCTACCTCTGGGCTGAGAAATGCCCCCCGGGGGCATGCTATGTTAACAATGATTAACCTAACGCTCAGAATACCCTTGAGTCTCTCCTATAGCTCTGTTTCATTTAAAGCCATGTTTCCGTGGCTGACTCTGGTTAAGGGTTGGCTCGGGGAATCGACGATGCAACTCAAGGTTTTTGGGGCAGCGTTGGGTCTGGTCATTTTGCCGGTGTTTGCCCAGGCTCCTCTGGTACGCTACTTTCCCTGGGTTAGCCTGGCGATGACGCCGCTGTGGCTCGGGCTCGGGGTCTGGTTGATGCGGTACCCCAAGTGGCACCTGTGGGGCGATTTGACCGTTGGTTTCGGCTGGATCTGGCTGACCGGCTCGCTGTACTGGGGCTGGTTTCGGTGGGAGCCGGTGATGCATTTACCCATAGAGGCGCTGGGGTTGCCCATTGCGTTGGTGTGTTTGCGCCAGGGCTGGGGTCGGGTGGGTAGCTACTTTTTCCTAGGCTCTCTGCTTGGTACGGCCATCACTGACCTCTATATCAACTGGATGCATCTTTTCCCCTCCTGGCGACAGCTGATGGCGAGCGATCCTGAGCTGGCTCCCCTGCTGCTTCAGGCGGCCAGTGCGGCGCTGCAAACCGATGTGGCGGCCTGTCGAGCGATTGTTTTGGTGATTTTTTTGCTGGTTGCCACGGCGATCGCCTTGACCACCTCTCGCCAGTTGGCGTGGTGGGCCTTTGGTGGGGCGGTATTTAGCACATTAATTGTAGACGGGCTGTTTTTCTTGACGGCAGCTTTAGCTTAACCGCCGCGATCGCCTTGATAGGTCTGGCATAATGGGGTGGTTCAGGGTACGTTGGAGATTCTGGCTGCGATCGCTGACTGGCTGACAGGGCTATGGCGACCGGCAGCGTTTCGTCTGTTGACCTTACCGTACTATTGTGGATTCTCTTTCCGGCCCCTACCTTGCGCTTAAGACTGGATCGGGCGATCGCCAGCTTTCTCTGGTGGGCGGTAACTATTGGACGGTGGGGCGCGGCGATGATAATAATTTTGTGTTGCCCGATCGCTGGATCTCGCGCCACCACGGCATGTTCCAGGGTACCGACAACGGTAAGTTTTACCTAATTGATCTGGGTAGCCGCAACGGCACCTTTGTGAATGGGCGACGGGTCACCGTGCCGGTGATTTTGAATGATGGCGATCTGATCACCTTCGGCCAAACCGAACTCCAGTTTTTCTCCCCAGAAGATGTCTCTGTTGTCGATGTTTTCCTCGGCGGTGCCCAGGGCCCAGACACCACCGCCACCGCGATGCTCCACGTGCGGCGGCTGATTTCGGTCATGGTGGTCGACATTCGCGACTTCACCGTCATGACCCGCCAAATTGACGAGAAGGTGCTCTCCGAATCCATTGGCACCTGGTTTCGTCGAGCCGGAGAAATTATTGGCCAGTACGGCAGCGGGGTCGACAAGTACATTGGCGACGCGGTCATGGCGGTGTGGATTCACGGCAAAGACGGTGCAGACCAGCAGAGCATGGTGCAGATCTTGCAGGCCGTGAGCACCCTGGCGGAAATGACAGGTCGCCTCCATGAGCAGTTTCCCCTGCCGTTTCCGCTGCGGATCGGGGCGGGGGTTAACACCGGCTACGCCATGGTGGGGAATGCCGGTAGCAGCGATCGCCCCGACTACACCGCCCTGGGCGACACCGTCAACTCGGCCTTTCGCCTCGAGACCTCGACCAAGCAACTGGGGCTGGATGTGGCCCTGGGGGAAACCACCTATAAGTACCTGCGGCAGGCTGGGGGCGACGACCCATGCTTTAAACGCTTCACCGTCGATCTGAAGGGCTACGCAGACCCCATCACCACCCGCGCCGCCACCTTCA
>JAIXUR010000185.1 GCA_027483425.1 Cyanobacteriota bacterium
CTCTCCCTAGGGAGAGAGTTGACCTTGCATCAAGTCACGGGCACTAGGTGCGCCAGGGTCAAGCACCGGCCCGCCAGGGCCAGCGCCAGAGCCCCGCTCGGGTCAATACCCCGTGGCGAGGGCTGAACAAAAACGCCAGGGCAAATAGCCCCGATACCACCAACACAATGGCGGGGCCAGAGGGCAGATTGAGGTAGTAGCTTAAATATAGGCCGCTAATGCTCGAGCCCACCCCAATGACGGCCCCCAGCACCATGACCTGGTGCAGTCGGGGCACCAGCAGGTAGGCGGTGGCCCCCGGTGCAATCAGCAGCGATAGTACCAGTATGACGCCCACTACCTTCATGCTGGCCACTACGGTGAGGGAGATCAGCACCATCAGCCCGGCGTTGAGCCAGCCTACGGGGAGGCCGCTGGCCTGGGCCCCGAGGGGGTCAAAGCTATAGAACAGCAGTTCTTTGTACAGCAGCGCCACCGCCACCAGAACCAGGGCCGTAATAATGGCCGTATCGCGCATATCGCCCACGGTGACTCCGAGAATATTGCCGAAGAGAAAGTGGTTGAGGTCGATTTTGTTGTCTTTTTGAATGGTGGTGATGAGTGTAATGCCGAGGGCAAAAAAGGCTGAGAACACAATGCCCATGGCTGCATCCTCTTTGATGGGCGATCGCGTATGGATCCACCCAATCATCACAGTGCTGATGATGCCAGCGATAAACGCGCCGATGAAGATGTTGCCGCCGAGCAAAAAGGCGATCGCCAGTCCCGGCAGCACCGAGTGGCTAATGGCATCTCCCAGCAGGGCCAGGCGCTGCACCATCAGGTAGCTGCCCACCACCGAGCAAATAATGCCCACCATGATCGCGACCACCAGCGATCGCTGCATGAAGGCAAACTGCAGCGGCTCAAAAAACCAGCGCACCCAATCAGGCGACATGGCCAAAGACGCCCACGTGGCCACCGTAGGCGCGGATCATGTTGTCACGGGTGAGCACCCAGTCTCGGGGCCCAGCGGCAATCAGCTCTTTGTTGAGCAAAATGATCTGGTCAAAGTGGGTAATCGACTCGCCCAGGTCGTGGTTCACCACCATCACGATGTGGCCTGCCGCCGCCAGCTCTTGGAAAATTTTGAAAATGACCGTCTCGGTTTTTTGGTCGACTCCCACGAAGGGTTCGTCAAAGCAAAAGATGTCGGCCTCCTGGGCCAGGGCTCGGGCTAAAAATACCCGCTGCTGCTGCCCGCCGGAGAGGGCACCAATGGGGCGATCGCGAAACGCCAGCATATCCACCCGCTCTAACGCGTCCTTCGCCAGCTGACGGCTGACGGTGGAAAATCGATTCAACCAGCCGGTCTTTTTTACCCGACCCATCATCACGACATCCCACACCGTCGCCGGGAAGGTCCAGTCGATCTGCGATCGCTGGGGCACGTAGGCCACCCGATCCAACTGGTGGGCGAGGGCCTGATCGCCATAGGTGACTTGCCCCGTGACCACCGGCATCAGCCCCAGCATGGCCTTAATCAGCGTGCTCTTGCCTGCCCCGTTGGGGCCAAAAATGCCCACCAGCTTGCCGGGTCGAAGGGTGAGGTTAATGTTCCGCAGGGCCTGAACGTCGCGGTAGTTGACGCTGAGGTGGTCAATGGTGATGTAGGGAGGAGTGGCCATACTAGGGTCTCGCAGTACAGATTGATGGGCCCAGAGGTCAGGGCGGCGATCGCAAAAATGAAACGATTATGAAATGTATTGTATCGTGAAAATGAAAGAACTATGAAATGTAGCCTATGCAACGGATGATGTTACGTCCCCGCTATGGCAGGGCGATCGCCACGCTCTTCTGCCTCGGGCTGGGACTCGTGGGCTGTGATTCTACCGGGGGGGAGCGCGCCGCCTTAGAGCCCGCTGCGGCCCCCGGCGCCCGCCCCCAGGTGGTGGCTACCAGCACTCTGATTGCCGACTGGACCGCCCAGGTGGGTGGCGACCAGATTGAGTTGACCAGCATTTTGCAGCCTGGTGCCGACCCCCACGTCTACGAACCGGTACCCGCCGACAGCATGGCCTTTGAGCAGGCCGATTTAATTCTCTACAACGGCTACAAC
The DNA here is from genome assembly GCA_027483425.1 of Cyanobacteriota bacterium. Lineage (GTDB taxonomy): Bacteria > Cyanobacteriota > Cyanobacteriia > Phormidesmidales > Phormidesmidaceae > Nodosilinea. Next base: position 2,099 of record JAIXUR010000185.1, read on the forward strand.
CTAGAACCCAACCTCATTCGCCTGCTCAACGCCGCGGGTGTCGAGGCCCAGCGAACCGCCGTGGGCGAAGTGGTGCCACCCCTAACCCTGGAGAAAGAAGGGCGCACTGTGCCGGATCCCCATGTGTGGGGAGACGTCAGTAACGCGGTGCCCATGGTCGAAGCCATTCGCGATCAGCTGATTGCCCTCTCCCCGAGCCAGGCGGCCTTGTTCACGGCCAACGCTAACGCCTACATCGCCGAACTGACCCAGCTTAATGGGTGGATTGAAGCCCAAACCGCCACCATTCCCCCGGATCAGCGCCAGTTGGTGACGACCCATGATGCCTTTCAGTACTATGCCGCCGCCTATGGGCTCACCGTGGCCGGTACGCTGATTGGACTCAGCACTGAAGAACAGCCCAGCGCCCGCACGGTCCAACAATTGGTGCAGTCCATTCGCACCCTGGGGGTGCCGGCGATCTTTGCTGAAACTACGATCAACCCGCAATTAATCACCACCGTGGCGGCGGAGGCGGGAGTGGCCCTGGCCCCAGAAAAGCTCTACTCCGACTCCGTTGGTGCGGCGGGCAGCGATGGCGATAGCTATCTCAAAATGATGGCGGCTAACACCCGAGCCATTGTCGATAACCTGGGCGGCACGGTGGCAGACCCAGAATTTTAAGGGCCAGCATCCTAGGGAGATTTGGTCGGCGGCACCCCTTCCAGCACCACGAGCGCCTCGGTAATTTTTTTCACCAGGGGGGCGGCCACGGTGGAGCCGTAGGCGTTTTCCCCCTGGGGCTCGTCGATCACGGCCAGCACGACGTAGCGGGGTGCATTGATCGGCAAAATGGCTACAAAGCTGGTAATGCGCCCCCGGCCATAGCCCCCTGAGGCCGCCTTTTGAGCCGTACCCGTTTTGCCGCCGATGCGGTAGCCAGGCAGCTTGGCCGGGTTGCCGGTGCCTGTGTCCACCACGGCTTCCATCATGGTGAGCACCTGCTGAACCGTCTGGGGCGAAAAAATGACTTTGCTCACCGGGCGATTAGGAGTCCACACGGTGCGGCCCTCCCCAGTCACCATGCCGCTGACCACATGGGGTGTCACTAGCTTCCCGCCGTTGGCTAGGACAGCCTGCAATTGCAGCATTTTGATCGGTGTCATGGAGAAGCCTTGGCCAAAGGCGGTGGTCGCCGGTTCGACCCGGCTGCGCACAAACTGCTCCCGATCTTTGATTTGCCCAGCGGCTTCGGCGGGTAAATCAATCCCGGTGGGTTTGTCGAGACTCAGGCGCTGGAGCCAGTCAAAATAGTCAGCGGCGGGCATTTTTTGCATGATGCGTACCATGCCCACGTTGCTGGAATACTTCAGCACGTCGGTGACAGAGATAGGGCCTCGACCGCCCACGGTATCGTAGTCGTGGTTTCTGATCTTCCACTCGCCAAACTGCATTTGCCCACTGTCATTGACCATCTCGTCGGGGGTAATAATGCCGGCCTCGAGGGCGATCGCAATGTTGATGGGCTTAAAGGTGGATCCGGGTTCGTAGAGATCGCTGATCGCCCAGTTTCTGAGATCGCTCAGGTTGGCCTTAAAGTACTGGTTAGGATCGTAGGTGGGTAAGCTGGCCAGGGCCAACATTTCGCCACTGTGGGCATCCATCACCATGACCGCTCCGCCCTTGGCACTGTGGCGCTTGACCGCCGCTTCCAGCTCCTGCTGAGCCGTGCGCTGGAGGCGACTGTCAAGGGTCAGGCTGAGGCTGAGGTTTTCCTCCTCCCAGGGGGTCAGCGGGGCGGTGGTGATGTCGGCATCCCCATCAGCGGATGTGTCTTCGCCAGCGGGATACTCGGGGCCGTAGACAGCGTTTGGATCCACCGATACGTTTGGGGTCGAGGCCTCGACCGGTGGGCCATAGATCGCCGCCGCCGGGGCCGCTTCGGAGGGGGCGGATAGATCCCTAGAGGGTTGGTCTACGGCTGGGGCCAGGGTGAGCTGGTCTTGGTAGGCAATCTCTAGCCCCGCCTGGGGCTGTCCATCCAAGTTGACGAACCCCACAATGGGGGCAAATAGGTCTTGCTGGGGGTAAAAGCGCTGCTGCTGAGGATCTAGCTCTAGGCCATCTAGGCGCAGGGCCCGGATGTGATCGACGGTTTCCTCAGGCAGGCCATCCACGACACGAATGCCGGTGGGCTGACGGCTCAACTGGCCCACCAGGGTCGATACGGGGGTCTCTAGCAGGGGACTGAGGGCGGTCGCTACGTCCTGGATCGGGAGCTTAAACAGGCGTGGGTGGGCATAGAGGGTATAGACCACTCGGTCTACGGCAATGACGTTGCCCTGGCTATCGACAATGGTGTGGCGCACCTGCCGTTCAATGGGGGGTGCCAGCCTCTGCTGTGCAGCCAGGTCGTGGAGGGCCTCTCCCTGGGCAATTTGAAGCCAAGCCAGTCGCCCTGCGATCGCCATCAGCACTAGCACCAGGAGCGCCCACACCAAGACTATGCGAACCTGGTTGTTACCGGGGGCATAGGACACCGGCACCGAAGGCCGACTGCGTCTACGACGGCGACTACGGGCAGAATAGGTAGAACTAGCCATGGGCAGTAAAGCAGGTAAATAGTACGGCTAGCGTTTAGTACCCTAAGGGAACCTCTACCTGAGGCAGAGCAAATCGATTCACGACTTGATTGGGCAGGGCGACGGTGGCAGCTCGCTGGGCAGGCTTGAGGAAAATAACGCCGCTCGGCTGGGGGGGGTGAAACCCCGTTTCGCCATTTTTGCCTTCTTCGAGCTCAGTCTCAGTTCCCACCTGCTGGGCAATGTGGTTTTTAAGCATTTCGTTGGCGGTAGTCAGCTGTTGCTCACTGCGCTGTAAGTGATTGAGCTTTTGGTTAGCCTGGTTCAGCTGGCGGCCAATGTACACCGATGTGCCGTAGCTCACTAAGGTCAGACCGACCATGGCCACCGCTAGGGTCGATGACACCAAGTGGAGCTGAGACAGCACCCTTACTACCGGGCTAGCCCCGAGGCCGGGCGTGGGCAGCACCACCGGGGGCGAGAGGGCTGGGGTCTGGGGCAGAGACTCGGCGGGTAACGCCGAACCACCCCGACGCAGGGTTTGGGCACCTACTGTCGCTGTCTGCCGCCGAGGTGGCACGGGACGAGGCCTATAGGATTTCAGCGCAGCAGACATAGATGACCGATCAGTAACGAAACTGAAGTCAGGATACTGCATTCTGAAAAATTTGAGCCATTAGGCGGCTAAAACTGTCTTGTTCACCCTAGGGCACCTATAGCTTCGTGCCACACTCCGAACAGAAGTTGCTGGTGGATGGATTGTGGTGCCCGCAGCTCACGCAGGGCGCTGGGCCATGGCTCGCACCCGTGCCATGCACTTCGGGGAGGCCAATCATTTGGTGGTTGCCCTTACCAGGGGCCACCATGGGGTAGCAGTTTTCGTCCCGGCGCACAGGCACATCCATCAGCACGGGGCCGTTGTGGGCCAGCATAGTCGCCACTGCGGCGCTGAGTTGGGCGGGGTCGCGCAATACCATGCCCTTAATGCCGTAGGCCTGGGCCAGCAGCTCAAAGTCGGGCATCCCCACCTCCATGTTGGAGGAGGAATAGCGCTCGCCATGGAAGGCCTCCTGCCACTGGCGAACCATGCCCTGCCAGCCATTGTTAATGATCACGGTTTTGACGGGAATGCCATACTGGGCCAGGGTACCCAACTCTTGTAGGTTCATCTGGAAGCTGGCATCGCCGCTGATGCAAATGACCGTGTCGTTGGGTAGGGCGACCTGGACTCCCATGGCGGCGGGCAAGCCAAAGCCCATGGTGCCAAGGCCGGCGCTCGAGATCCACCGGCGAGGGCCATTCTTTAAGAACTGTGCAGCCCACATCTGGTGTTGGCCTACATCGGTGGTGTAGTAGGCATGGGGTGCCTGGGTGGCTAGCTCGTTAATGACTTGCTGGGGAGAGAGCACGTCGGGGTAGGTGGGCACGACGAGGGGGTAGTCGCGCCGCCAGCGATCGCTGCGATCGCGCCAAGCCAGGGTTTGGTTGGGCGGTGGCGGCTGGTTTTCTTCGTCGATCCGGCTGAGCAAATTGGTCAGCACCTGCTTGACATCGCCCACAATGGGCACCTGGGGAGCACGGTTTTTGCCCACCTCCGCTGGGTCGATGTCGATGTGAATCACTTGGGCCCGGGAGGCAAACTCATCGAGCTTGCCGGTGACGCGATCGTCAAAGCGAGCACCCACCGCAATGAGGAGGTCGCACTCGCTGACGGCAAAGTTGGCGTAGGCCGTGCCATGCATACCCAGCATGCCCAGGGCCAGGGGATGGTGCTCGTTGAATGCTCCCTTGCCCATCAGGGTCGTGGTCACCGGAATTTGGAAGTATTCCGCCAGCCGCAGGACCTCGGCGTGGGCTCCAGCGGTAATCACACCGCCCCCCACGTACAGCAGCGGACGCTCGCTCTGGCGCACCAGCCGCAGGGCATGGTTGATCTGGCGAGGGTTGCCCTTGATCGTGGGCTTGTAGCCCGGCAAATTGACCTGTCCCGGCTCTACGGGTACGTAGTCAAACTCCTTTAACCCAATGTCTTTGGGAATATCGATCAGCACCGGGCCGGGCCGCCCGGTCTGGGCAATGTAGAAGGCCTCCGCCACCATGCGAGGAATCTGCTCTGGGGTACGAGCCACGTAGGAATGCTTCACCAGGGGCAGGGTAATGCCGAAGATATCGGTTTCCTGAAAGGCGTCGCTACCGATCGCATGGCTGGGCACCTGGCCCGTGATGATCACCATGGGCACAGAGTCCATCTGGGCGGTGGCAATGCCGGTCACCAGGTTCGTGGCCCCTGGCCCAGAGGTGCCAAAGCAAACCCCTACCTTACCCGTCGCCCGAGCGTAGCCGTCGGCGGCATGGGCGGCTCCCTGCTCGTGGCGCACCAGAAAGTGGCTAATGCCCCCAGCCGCCTCGGCCCGATACATCTCATCGTAGATGGGCAGAATTGCTCCGCCGGGGTAGCCAAAAATGTGTTCTACCCCGTGACGTCTCAGGCTGTCGATCAGGGCAAATGCACCAGAGGCGCGGCGCACAAGAACAGTGTTTGGAGCAGCAACGGGAGTTGTCATAGCAGCAGGTGATTGGGTTGGGCTAGGGCGCATTGTTCAAAAAGAACATTTTAAAGCAGACCATTGCCACCGTCAGGCCAGAGGGGAGCCAGCAGGCCCACCGCCGCTGCCTTACAGGAATGGAGTTGCTTAGTGCTGTTAAATGCAGAACATTTCCTTTCATATTAGCAGCAGAGGCCGGGGTCGTTATCGCCCTAGAACCGAGTTTGGGGCTCTGGTTATGGGCCGTTGATATGGCCATTGCCACGTTGATGAGGACAGGCTGAGGACAACAGTCCTGGAGTGGTGATGGCGAGCCAGATCGCGTCCCAGTTTTTGGCTATGTCAGCGTCCCGTGTCCTAAACTATTGGGCCAACGCTCGGCTAACCACCTCCCACCCGCGATCGCCCTAGGGGTCTGCGCTCTAGATAGTCTCGCGATCGCTGGCAGAGAAAGTCGGCGGCGCTCAGCCGAGTTGGGGGTTGTCCTGGGGTCAAGGCCCAGCCCTCGACCGCCTGGGGCTGCTGCCACAGCTGTAGGTGGGACACCGCTGGATCCGCGTAGAAGTCGATGTCCCCGGCCCCCAGCCAGCGGGAGGTGTCGTGGGTCATGCGATCGTGGCTCAACCGATGCACTGGCACCCCAGGGACACGGGGTACCCCCCAGCCATCCACCATAAATAGCGCCAGAACCGAGCTCTGGCGCTGCCAGGCGTTCGCCAGGGCCGCGGCCCCCACGCACCCAGCGCTAAACGCCCAAATAATAAGCCTGGGTGGCGCAGCATCGGAGGAGCACCCCAGAGCGACCTCCACCGCTTGACGGAGGGCATAGGCTGAGAGCACATCCAGGGGCTGCTGCGGCGCAACCACAACCCGGCGCAACCGACTCAGCACCGGATCGTTGGTAAGGGTGACTAGGACCTGATCGGTGTAGCTGGGTGGGTGCATGCCCCCACATACCAATAAAACAGCCTGTGGCAATACTGGCCCTGATTCCTATCGCGTTCAGTCAGGCTCAAAGTCTAGACCTGGCTGGGTAGATTGCGCAATGTATCCAGCCACGAGAGCGACACTTGCACGAAAACGAACAAGGATTGAGAAACGATTCGCTTTACGTAGTTTTCCTGGGCCTTCGCCATAGAAAGATAATTTCTTTCTAAAACTTAGATAGGGCGATCGCCATTGGTGCGCTTATATGGGGAAAGCTGAAGTCATTTGTGAGGTTGGTGACGTTCATTACGTCAGTACTTTTTGAATACGCTGGCTCTGATTGGTTTATCAAAGCAATCGATGGGGGTATTAAGCACCCTCTAGGGGCCTGATTTTCTGACTCTTCATATTGTATACAGACGTTTCTTTGCTTTTTTAGCTTGATCCCTGTCCGTCAGGACAAGCAATACCCCCGACTTCGCTACTGAACACCCCTGGAGTTGAATTCAAATGAATCAAACTATTGTCAACCTAACTTTGCCAATTGTAACGGATAAGATCGACGACATTTTAGCCACCTATCCCCTATACGAGTATCGCCAGGTTTTTGCTGTTCCTGAACTGCGCCAAAAGCTGACGGCCTACGTTCTGGCTCGGCTGCCGGTAGTCTACGTCACCATGGCTAGCAGTGCCGCCGGTGGCCTAGAGTCGACTGGGCACGGCTATGCCTCCGACCAGCAGGATGACATCAACCAGCTGATTCACCAGGGTATTGATGCTCTGCTCGGGCGCCCTAAGACCTGGCGCCACCACCATGGGGCCGAACTAGTCGAGGCTGAGCCCATTCCCTCGAGCTGGTTTGGATAAGCCATGGCCGGGTATTCGTTCGGTTCTACCCATAGCTGATTCGGCGCTGAGGGCGTAGTCTCGTTAATAGATGTCAGATTGCCTTCCTAGGGCAACCCTCTAACTGTGGCTTAGGTGCCGCAGTTAGCCTATTTGCAGAGACAGGTAGCGCATTGGTGCAGCAGTTCCTAACCCTCAGTCACTTGTTTAACGCTCAGCCATCCCCCTGCGAGGCTGGGGCAGAGGCGGCCTATGGGAGGCCAGGTTCTGCCCTAGAACTGGTCAGGGACAGATCTGGGGCAGAACCTGGCATCTTGCCCCAGGCCCATCGGCAAGCTGAACACGAATGGCTAGGCGGGCTCGCCGCCCTGATTAAGCTGTTGCTAGAGCTGCCCACCGATCTAGGGCCAGAGGGAGTGGGTTCAGAGGGAGTAGGCCCAGAGGGAGTTGGTTCAAAGGCCTTGCGGGATGATGCGCGATCGCCCCTGCTGGGGGGGGTGCTAGCGGGGCCGTTTCCGGTGCTGCCCGATCGCCTCATGGGCCAGCGACTCTCCCACTGGCTATTGGTACCCGAACCCCTAGAGCGAATTCTCTCGGTAACCCGCCCGCTCCTGCCGGGCCGAGGAAAAGGGGAGGTCAAAGGCCCCGCTGGTGATTTACAGATGGTGCCCCTGACCGGCCATGATCCCTTGGCCAGTGAGCGGTTTTGTCTGTTATTGACTCGCCATTTCAGCCTCCTACTCGTGCTGGGTCACGCGGCCAACGGGCTGCCCCAGTTTCAGTTTTCCTTTGACCCAGAGGTGGTAGAACAGGGCGGATGCCAACTGCGCGATCGCGTTGCGGCTACCCGCCCGCCCCTGCTGCCCGCGTTAGATCGTCTCCTGGCTCAGTTTCCTCCGGTGGTGCCTGATTACCGCTTGGTGACGCGCTACAGCCACCTCCTGCTGGCCCAGCTCCGCCAGTACCCCTACGGAGAGCCTGACACCGAGGTACCCCAGACTTCGGTCA
>JAIXUR010000554.1 GCA_027483425.1 Cyanobacteriota bacterium
ACCTCGACCCCCAAGTCGAAGTCCGACTCCGACGATTTTCCCAGCCGTCATCGGTAGGGACGTTTCTTCAGGCCTAGGGCGGCCCTAGACGCTACCCTGGAGAGGTGTTTACTTTTTGCGGCTATGGCTGTTACTCCCCTTTCCCCCACTGACGTACCCATGGTCGACCCGATGCTATCGGCCACCCCGCTCCTGGGGCAGTCCCTCGATCAGCTGACCGAGTGGGTACAGGCCCAGGGGCAGCCGGGCTATCGGGGTAAGCAGCTCTACCAGTGGCTGTACCAGCAGGGGGCGCGATCGCTCCAAGACATCACCGTCTTTTCTAAAGCCTGGCGTCAGGCCATGGCCCAGGTCGTCGTCGGTCGCTCGACCCTGCACCACCGGGTGGTGGCCAGCGATGGCACCGTGAAATATCTGCTCAAGCTGGCCGATGGTCAAATTATCGAAACCGTGGGCATTCCCTCCGCCAAGCGGCTGACGGTGTGCGTGTCGTCCCAGGTGGGCTGCCCCATGGCCTGCGACTTTTGTGCTACGGGCAAAGGGGGCTTTAGGCGCAACCTGGCCACCCACGAAATTGTCGACCAGGTGCTGACGGTGCAGGAGGACTTTGGCCAGCGGGTGAGCCACATTGTGCTGATGGGCATGGGCGAACCCCTGCTCAACAGCGCCAACGTGGTTGCTGCCATTCGCTGCCTCAACCGCGATGTGGGCATTGGGCAGCGGGCCATCACCCTGTCTACGGTGGGGGTGCCGGGTCGCATTCGGGCGCTGGCGGCAGAGCAGCTCCAGGTCACCCTGGCGGTGAGTCTGCACGCCTCTAACCAGCGTCAGCGGCTGCAGCTCATTCCCAGCGCCGGGGCCTACCCCCTCGAGGTGCTGCTCGACGAGTGCCGCGAGTACGTGCAGCTCACCGGGCGACGGGTGACCTTTGAGTACATTTTGCTGGCCGGGCTCAACGACCAGCCCGCCAACGCCGCCGAACTGGCCCAGCACCTGCGCGGCTTTCAGAGTCACGTTAACCTGATTCCCTACAACCCCATCGATGAGGCCGACTACCAGCGGCCCAGCGAGGCCAGCATTCGGAACTTTGTGGCGGAGTTGGAAGAGCGTCGCATTGCCGTTACCGTGCGCTATTCCCGTGGACTCGAAGAAAACGCCGCCTGTGGCCAGCTGCGGGCCTCCAAACTCTAAGGTAATTTCTCGAAAAGAGTTTCCCCAATGGTGGGCAGTGCTCACCCTACCGCTAGAGCGGCAGGTCGCTAAGGATCGTGGATTAAGTAACCTGTAACGGTTGGATTCCCTGTGAGTATGAACAACCGTAAGCCCAAAAGGCACGCTTCGCGCACGCCCCTACTAACGGCCTGTGGTAGGGGGAATTTCGCTTCCAGCGGCGGGTTTCCCCCGGCGTGAACCCTGGGTTTTTGTTACGTTATGAAACGTAAGGCTTCGCTATCCTCCCATCCGGGTGGTTGGAGCTGTCCTTTTGTGAATGGTTAAATGGCTCTAGCTTCGTTACCACGACCCTCGACAATGCCCCCCCTAGCCATGGCTCACTGGCTGCTGGCCCTGTCCCAGGTGCGGGTATCTGTGCATGGGCACGATCGCCTGCCGCCCCACCAGCCGCTGGTGGTGGTAAGCAACCACCGCAGCATTATGGATGCTCCCCTGCTGATGAGCGCCCTAGGCCGCCCGGTGCGGTTTGCCTGCCATCACTACATGGGCCAGGTGCCGGGGTTGAGCAACCTGGTGAATGCCCTGGGCTGCCTACCCCTCGATGCCCCAGACAAAGGACAAACCGCATTCTTTCGCCGGGCCATGCAGGCGCTGCGGGCGGGGGAAGCGGTGGGTATTTTTCCTGAGGGGGCGGCCCCCATGGTGCACCGGACGACCCCCGATAATTTGAATACCTTTCACCGGGGGTTTGCCCACTTAGCCCTGCGGGCTCCGGTCGAGGAATTGGCGATCGTGCCCATGGCCATTGCCGCCCACCAGGAGATCACCAACTCGGTGGTGCCCCTGCGCTGGCTCAGTCTGTTTGATGCTGCTGAACCGCTGTTTCAGCGGCCAGGCTGGCACCCAGCGGTGTTCTACCGGGAGGTTAACCTGCTGATCGGCCGCCCGGTGCGGGTTGACCATCGGCTGCGATCGCGCGATCGCGCTAAAGGCCCCATGGAGCTAGCCACGGAGCTGACCGACTGCTGTCACGATGAAATCGCCACGCTGCTGAAACAGGGGTGCTATTAATGCCCCCCAGAACCCAACCTCCTAGGGCCGAGCCCGCCGGTCTTAGCCCCAGTCCTAGCCCCAGTTCTAGCCCCAGGACTAACTTAATAGCTGGCCCAATCCTTTGGCTGTTTTCCCATGTCTAAACCTGCCCTGCTCAAGCTTTATGCCGCCGACCACCCCCCCCAGCGGCCCATGTTTGTGTACCTGCCCGGCATGGATGGCAGCGGCGAACTGTTTGGTTTGCAAAGCACCGGCTTGAAGTCCCATTTTGACATTCGCTGTCTGGTGATTCCGGGGGATGACCGATCGTCCTGGGAGAGTCTGGCCCTCCAGGTGGTGCAGCTGATTCGCCGGGAGGCGGGTACTGCTCCGGTTTACCTCTGCGGTGAGTCCTTTGGGGCCTGCCTAGCTTTGCGGGTGGTAGCCCTGGCCCCCGCCCTAGCCAGCCACCTGATTTTGATTAACTCGGCGTCGTCGTTTCATCGCTTTCCATGGCTGCAGTGGGTGGCTAATCTTACCGCCTGGATCGCCCCGCCTCTGTACAAAAGCTCAGCCGTGACCAGCTTGCCGATGCTAGCCAACCTCAGCCGCATTGACGCCGCTAACCGCCAGGCGCTCCTCCGGGCCATGGGGGCCGTCTCCCAGGACAGTGCGGCCTGGCGGCTAATGCTGCTGTCGCAGTTTCGGCTAGAGCCTCTGCGCCTGCAACGAATTACGGCCCCGACGCTGCTGGTTGCATCCCTGGGCGATCGCCTGCTGCCCTCCCTTGAAGAGGCCCAGCGTCTGGCCGCTCTGTTTCCCAATCCTCGTATTTATCCCTTACCCCACAGTGGCCACGCCAGCCTGCTGGAGGATGGCGTCAATTTGGGGGCGATTCTGGCTGCGGTAGACTTTTTGCCGCACCGCGATCGCGATCGCCCCAGCCTGGCCCCCGAGGGGCACCACGCTCCCTTGGCCTCTTAACCTGCCCCTTTCACCAGTTCTAGCACCGTCACCTCCGGTGGGCACCGCCATCGTCCGGGGGCGTAAGTGCCGAGTCCCCGATTCACGTAGAGCTGATTTTGACCGACCCCATGCAGTCCCGACACCCATTCCCAGTGGCGGACGACCTTAAGACACTTGCGGCCCAGGTAGGGGAGATCCACGGGCAACCAATTGGCCATCACCTGGCGCAACTCC
>JAIXUR010000417.1 GCA_027483425.1 Cyanobacteriota bacterium
CATTCCCCATCTGTGCCAGATGGGCTTGTCGGAGGAGCAAATTGCCGCCGCCTTAGGGCTACCGCTCCGCGTGGTGCAAGGTCAGCTCAATTAGTCGCGATGCACCCGATCGCACCACCTACTCGCCCTGGCTACTGTACCGATTGTGCAGTCGAGTCAGCGCAATTCTAGCGGCTTCAGACACCTGAAAGTGGGCATCTTTTTCCATATAGCGCAGGGCGGGCTCGGTCTTAGGTGTAGGTAGGTTGCCCAGGGCCTCGGCCAGACGCTGGCGTACTAGCCAGTCTTCAGACTGGGCAAATTTGAGAATCTCATCCACCGCTGCGAGGTCGCCGATCTCACCAACGGCGGCGATCGCCGCCTGCTGCATCACGGCCTCTTTGCTTTGGAGCGCCTGCATCAGCACATCGTGGGCACGGGGGTCTTTGAGGTTACCCAGGGAAACAGCGGCGCTAAAGCGTACCAGCCAGTCGGTGTCTTCGTAGAAAGCCCGTACCAAAGTCTCAAAGGCGCGGGGATCTTCTAAATAGCCCAGGGCTCCGGCCGCATCGGCCCGAATGCCATAGTCGGGGTCAGACCTGAGGAGATTGATAAGAATGTCAAAGGCCTTTTCGTCGGGCTTAATGCCCAGGGCAAACACCGCCATCGAGCGAATTTGCAGGTTTTTGTCGTCAAGGGCCTGCCGAATCAGCGGTGCCGCCTGGGCCGCTGGCACATCCCGCAGCGAAGCCAAAGCCAGCATGCGGTCTTTGGAGTCTTCGCTCTTCAGCTGAGCGGCAATTTGCTCTAGATTCATGGGAAATGTGCACTATTATGAACGGTCTTCTTCAGTATAGGGACTGTGGCGTGGGTAGGTGGGTAGGGGTATCCGGGGCTACCCCTACCCACCTAGCGATCGCTTCCGGAACCGTCCCCAATACTCTTCTCCCCGCCGAGCGGGCACTGAGTTGGCCACAGGGGCGAAGGTCAGCAGGTCAAACTGGGGCTCGAACAGCTGGCGTACAGCCGCAGGAGTGATACCAAACGGGGGGCCACCGGAGCGCTGGTGGGTAAAGAATACGGCCAGCAGCTCGCCGCTGGGAACCAGCAGCTCTGCCACCAGATCGACATAGGCGGGGCGCAGGCTGGGGTCAATGGCGCAAAGGCAGGTGTGCTCGATGACGTAGGTAAACTGCCCAGCGTATTCGGGTACCAGATCAAAGATATCTCGCTGTAGCCGCCGCAGGGGCAGATGGGCCGCTTCGGCCTGGTCACCTAGGGCCTGGATGGCCGAGGGGGCAAAATCTACGGCGGTGACCTCAAAACCTTGGTGGGCAAAATACAGGGCATCATGGCCGCGCCCGGCACCTAGGGCGATCGCAGATCCGGCCAACGGGGCATCGGGGGCGGCTAGCAGGGTCCGAAAGGCCGGGGCAGGTTGGCCCAAATCCCAGTGGGTGGTGCCGTCCTGGTAGCGCTGCTCCCAGGCGTTGGGGTTGAGGGGCGAGGGGGAAGGCGCGGTCATGGGTGGCTCCGGTGTATGCTCGGCAGTGGTGGCTTTTAGGGTAGCGCGTATGCAGCGGCGACAGCTATTGGGCGGGTTGGGGATGGCAACGGCCGGGGTGGCGGTGGGATCACAGACTACTTTGGGCCAGACCGCCCAGGCCCAGACCGCCCAGGCCCAAGATCGACCCACCCTCAAGCCCCCCCGCCTGCAAGCCGGAGATACCGTCGGCCTGGTCAGCCCGGCGGGGGCGACCTACGAGGGCGATCGCCTCGATCTGGTCATGGACGCGGTCAAAGCCCTGGGGTTTGTGCCCCTGGTCGCCCCCCACGCCCTGGCTCGCTACGGCTACCTGGCGGGCACCGACCCGGAGCGGGCCGCCGATGTCAACGCCATGTTTGCCGACCCGGCGGTCAAAGCCCTGCTGCCCATTCGCGGCGACTGGGGCAGCGCCCGCATTTTGCCCTACCTGGACTACGACTTGATTCGCGCCCATCCCAAGGTGCTGATCGGCTTTAGCGATATTTCGGCACTGCTGCTGGGGATCTACGCCCAGACGGGGCTGATTACCTTTCACGGCCCCCACGGCTTGACCGCCTGGCGGGCTGACCAGGTCGAGCCCCTGGGCCGTATTTTGATCGATGGCGATACCCTCACCTACAGCAACCCGCTGCTGGGGGCCGACCAAGACCGCCTCATGCGCGACCAGGGGCGCATTCAAACGATCACGCCGGGGCAGGCCACTGGGCCGTTGCTGGGGGGCAACCTGTCGGTGATTTCGGGCATTGTGGGATCCCCCTATCTGCCCGATACCACCGGGGCGATTCTTTTTCTAGAAGACGTGGGCGAACCCCCCTACCGGGTCGATCGCATGCTCACCCAGCTCAAACTGGCAGGGGTGCTCGATGGGCTGGCGGGGTTTGTGTTTGGCCAGTGTACGGCCTGTGACCCTGGGGCCAGCTACGGCTCCCTTACCCTGGCCGAAATTCTGCAGGATCACATTCAGCCCCTGGGCATACCCGCCTATGCTGGTGCCTGGATTGGCCATGTCGAACCCCTGTGGACCCTGCCCATTGGGGGCTTGATCATGATGGATGCGGCGGTCGGGAGTCTACGGATGCTGGCCCCCGCCGTCCGCTAGGTTTGTCAGTTACGAACCTTGGGGTGGAATCAGCCGCACCAGGTCAGTGGGGGCAAATTTGACAGCGTCGGTCGTGGGGGCTGTCTGCCACCCCGGCGGCACGGTTTCGAGCAGGGGTGGATTGGGCTGAAACAAAAATAGGGTGCCCGGAGGACGTCTGGCCTCGAGGGTCGCCAGGGGCGGCAGGGTCTTCTCAGGCAGCAGCCAGAGGGGCGTGTCGGGGCGGAGGTAGTAGCTCAGGGAAATAGCCTGCCCGAGGGCCGTGTGACTCTTCCCCAGGATCACCACTGGGTCGGGCACCTGGTTGAGGTAGGCGGCGATGTAGGGGTTAGAGGAGCCCACCGCCTTATTCCACCAGGTGAGGGCACGGTTATTGGCTCCGCCAGAGGCCAGCCCCAGGGTAAGCAGGAGGGCCAGGATCGAGGCACCAAGAGCCTTGACCGCTGGTCGGGGAAGCGCCAGCAGATGGGTGATCAGGGGCGCGATCGCCAGCGGCACCAGCAGCATGGACGGGAAAAAGTATCGGGTGTTCCTGGAGAGTTGGCCCGATCGGATCAGATCGCTGCCGATTAACACCAGCGGCGGTACCAGCAGCCCGCACCCCAAAAACAGTACGGTCGATCGTGGATAGTGCCGCCAGAGGTGGCCCAGGGCGATCGCCACCAGGCCCAACACCAGGGCGGGACCGATCACCGTAAAGGGGTGGTTGAGGGGGGCATTAAAATCCACCACCGTGGCGCTGTAGTGCAGGCCCCACAGCTGGGCCAAAAATCCCAGGGGCTGTGACTGGTTGGTCCAGGCGGTGACCTCCTGTAGCCGCCCCCACTGCTCCACGATCACCCAAATCCAGGGGATAAATAGCCCTAGGCCTAACCCGTGGGCCAGGATAAACCCAACCCAGGGCCGCCGCTGCCGCTGGCTGAGGAGCATCCAGGCCAGGTGGCTCAACCCCAGCAGGGCCGTCATCAACGATCCGTACCAGGCGAGCCCCAGGGCGAGCCCGTAGGTCAACCAGGCTGGCCGGGTACCCAAACGCAGGGCCCGAACCAGGGTGCCGTGGGCCAGCAGTAGCCCCACCGTCCAAAGCGTATATTCCCGTGCCTCCTGGCTGTAGAGTAGCTGCACGGGCGACACCGCCAGCAGGGCCATGGCCACCCAGGCGATGGGCGGAGTGAGGGGAAACAGCTGCCGGGCCAGCCAGAACATGACCGGCAGGGCGATCGCCCCAAACATCGCCGCGATCGCCCGGTACCCCCCCACCGACGCGCCAAACAAGCGCCCCCAACCATGGGCCAACAGGTAATACAGCGGCGGATGCTCAGGATTGCTAGTCAGGGATCGCCAGCAGTCGGCCAGGGATGGGGCCGGGGGCAGTTGCTGGTAGTACAGCAGGTCAGCGGCGGTCAGGGTGGGGCGATCGATCACGGCCCGCTGCACCGCTGGGCCCCGGTAACCAGCCACCCGCAGACTGGTATAGGCCTCATCGTGCCAGTAAACCTTGCGGTCTAAATTGGCAAAGCGCAATACCAAGCTCACCGCTATGGCCGCGATCGCCCCCCACTTAACCCAAACCCAGCCCTGTGCCAACCCGATCCTCCTTTCCTCGCGCCGACACTCGATGCTCGCGCCAGTGAAAATGCTATAGGAGGTATCAACTTAGCACAGGTCACTTCGGGGGGCGCTAGTATCCCAGGGCCTCAAGCCCGAACCTCAGCCCAGGGGGCCGGTCACACCCAAACCCTCTAAGAGTATCCCAACTAAAAAAATATCTCTTCCAAGGACGCGAACTCGGCCCGTTGGGCCGGTCGCGGCGAGATCCCAGATAGGCATTTAGTTGGAACACTCTAAAACTGATAGCCGACGTCGCCAAAGTTGGTGATTAGCGCTACATTGGCGTGCTCCAGACTGGTGACCAACCAGGGCACCTCTTTGCAGGTACGGCGCTCATGGACGGTAAACAGTACCGAAAGACAGCGCTCTAGCCAGGGCTTAGCGGCCGTGCAAAACAGCACCAGCCGCAGCAGTAGACCCATGGTCAGGGTGTAGCCCACGTCGTTAACCAAGTGGCGAAAGTTGCGAAACACCGGACGGTTTGGGCTATCGACCACCAAAAAATTGAGCAGGCGGCGGCAGGTTTCCACCAACAGAAAACTATTCAGGGGCTGGTTATCGAACTCCGCCAGGGTTTCACGCAGGTACTGGCGCAGGTTGCGGGTAAAGTGGTTGCCGCTGTACTTGGGTTCTACCGCCGCAATGGGGTGAATGAGGTAGTCGACAAACTCATCTTTAAAGTCCCGAAACGACCGCACGGTCTTGCTGTAGGTGGCGAACCAGCGAGCCTGGTCACGGTGGGTGCGGCCATCCAGCTTGCCGGTGTAGAAACGTAGCGCCTCATCCAGGCCAGGGGCATCCAGGAGGGTGGGGTTGACCCCCTGCAATACTTTACCGGGCATTTGATGCTGGGCGTGGTAGCGGGCTAGGCGAATACCCAGATCGGTCTCGGCCCGGCGACGCAGGTCGCTAATATTGTGCTTTTGCTCCTGACCACTGTCCTTGGTCAGCAGGCTGTTGTCGTATAAAAACGGGTAGTGGCGAATGCGATAGGCCAGGGGTTGCTCTTCAATGACCGCCACCATGGGGACCTCCGCCTCTCGCTGGGGAGTCATAATTTTCTGAAGCCGCACCAGCGCCGCGTACTGCTCGGTCTGGGAAAACTCCTTGACCAGGGTATAAACCTTCTTGGCCTTGGGGCTAGTGGCCGGGGCGGGGGGCAGATCGTCAAACATCTGCACCAGTTCTGGAATGGCCCAGTGGTCGCGGGGCTGGGTATACCAGAGGTTGATCAGGGTGTAGCAACAGCGGTTGAGCACATACTTAAACTCCCGCTCGGCGGTGTCTTGCTCAGACAGTTTGAGCAACGTGCCAGCGATCGCACCGTCCGGGTAGTTGGCCACATCGAGAAACAGCTTACGAAAACGACCAATCAGCTCCTGGGGAGTCTCCTGCTTCCGCCAGTACTGCCAGTGCTGATAGAGCTGCTCCTCTAGGGTTGCGGGTGGGCGGCTAGAGTAGTTTGACCACGAATCTAGAGAATCCCAAGGACTCATGATGCTGACCTGATTGTGAGGGCAAAGTAACCAGCGGAACTAAATCGAGAACCAACCACGGCACCAAGGTTAAACCGGAGGCTCCTGGAGGATAGGCTGACACCCATGGCCTTGGCAATCTACGAAGGAATACCTTGGCAACGTACTGAGTAGCTAATCTCACCTAGATTAATCGATTGTACGGTTACTATTTCACCAATAATACCTAGATCCGGGATAGTTTTCTCAGCTACATAGGATGCAATTCATGAAACTTTTTTAGTTTTTTGGCAATTTTGCTGCTACGAAGCGGCAATCTGCTGCACTACGGTCTGGGCGGAGTAGCTGACCCCGGCAGTGCCTTCGCCAGGGTGGGTGCAGTCGCCCACCAGCCAAAGCCCAGCGATGGGGGTCCGGTTGGCAAAGCCAAAGGGACCGAAGCTGTTGATCCCCATGCCTAGCCCGCCCACGGTGCCGCGATCGCGGGCGGTAAAGCGGGCAAAGGTGCGGGGGGTAGCCGCCTCTAGGTGGATCAGGTGGTCACCCCCCAGATCAAAGTAGCTCGACAGCCGTTGCAGGGCACTGTCGGTGTAAGCCTGCTTCATGGCTTCATAGTCGTTCGTTTGCCACCAGGGGGCAATATCGGTAAACGATGACGCCACCACGGTGGCCCGGCCAGCGGGGGCCCGGCCGTCGCCGGGGCGGCTGACCGATACAAACAGGGTGTTATTTTCGGCGATCGGGCCATCGTAGGTGTAAAGAAATTGCAGGTGGGGCGGGCAGTCGGCCGGTATCGCCGCCGCCTCTACCCCCAGGTACAGCACAAAGGCCCCGCTGCCAGAGGGCAGGGCCTCAACCCGCCGCCGATAGCCCTGGGGGGCCTGCTCACCCAGCAGCTGCACCAGGCTCTGTACGGTGACGTTAGCCACCACATGGTCGGCAGGCTCTACCCAGGTCGTTCCCGCTTTGGAGTTTTCGACCGTCACGCCAGTGACCCGGCCCTGGGCCACGTAAACCTGCTGAACCCGATGCTGGAGGGTAAGCAGCCCGCCATCGCGAGTCAGAGCTTTCTCTAGGCTGTCGCTGAGCACCTGCATGCTGCCGTGGAGATGCCACAGCCCCTGGGGAGCCTGGGACATGCTGAGGGCGGTGGCGGCGTAGAGCACAGCGGTTTCGTCGGCGCTGACCTGGGAGTACAGCTTGAGCTGGAGGTCGAGAAAGGTTTTGAGGCGGCGATTCCCGGCGGCAGCGCCGGGTGCATCGTCCCCTAACCCCAACTGTCGCAGCACCTGGCCCACGGTGGTCAAGGTGTAGGGTGCTGTCACCAGGGTCTCGGGCCGCAGCGCCTGGATGAGCTGCCACAGATCCCACGGGCTCCGGGGGGGCAGCACCGGCTGCCGGGACTGAAACCGCCAGCTGGGCTGAAACAGGGTTTGCATCAGCTGCCAGAAGGGCTCACTGCCCGGAAACTGCCGCTGCCGTTCGGCCCGCCAGGCGGCCGGGTCTCGCCACACCCGAATCGGATCGGATTCTCCGGGCAAAAATACGGCGCAAGCCGGGTCGCAGGGGGTCGCCGCCGGCAGGGGCAGATCGAGCTCGGCAAAAATCTGGTGGTGAATGCCCCCCGGCTCTAATCCGGCCACCTGGGTGGCCCCCACATCAAAGGTGAAGCCCCGGCGCTTAAAGGTAGAGGCACAGCCCCCAGACACCCCCGCTTGGTCAAAGACCCGCACGGCGTAGCCCCGGTGGGCCAGAAGAGCGGCCGCCGTTAGCCCACCGATGCCGGCCCCAATCACTACCACCTTGCGATCGGAGGATGCAGAGATTTGGCCCATCAAATTTACATTTTGTTACAGTTCCCTCAGCTTAGCCCAGATCGCCCGCCGGATGCGGCTCTGGGGCGCGGCTCTGGGACGCGGCTCTGGGGCGCGGGCTAGTCGTAGTCTCTGCGCCCTGCCGCAAACTGAAGCACCATCGGTAATCCGCCGTCTTGGTGATACTTGTCGGCCCAGGCCCGCAGCATCTCGTCGAGTTCCTGTAGAGCTTCCTGGCTTCGCTGGGGGGCCACATCAAAGACTTCTATCCCTCGCAGGGCGCCGACGTCTTCCCGCACCCAGGCCTGTAGCAGGCCAAAGTAGCGGGCGACGTCATCGATCATGGCAAACACCCGCTCCTGCTCTCCCTTGGGCGAATAGGAGCCACTGGCCAGGGCATAGAGCGGAATATCGACCAGGGGTGAATCAATCTGCAGTACGGTGCCCGAGTGCAGGAGGCGAAACTTGATGTGAGACATCAACGCATCGCTAAACGCCATGCGCTGGGGCCCAGGCAGCTCCTCCTGGGACATCTCATGGAGCAGTTCGATCAGCTCGGTGAACTCTACCTGGTCTAAAATTCGCGCCCGTGGGGCACTGGGGGGCAAGCTCTCTTCAATGCTTTTGCGCTCGCCGGAGGTCAACCCCTGCAGGCCGACCTGGGTCTCGCCAGGGGCGCAGGGAAAGTGCTCTTGCCAGAGAAACGGTAGGGCAATTAGGTAGTAGGGCTCCTTCGAGTTGAGCACCTTTAGGCTTTGCCCCTCCGCCAGGGCCGCCTGAATTTCGTGCACGATGGCTTTGACCCGTTTTGGCTCCACATGGTACAAAAAGCCGGTTTTGCGAATGTTGCAGCCCTGTTCTATAAACGTGCTGTAGATGGCCAGTTTGGCAGCCGTGGTAGCGGCATCTAAAAAAGCCCCGTAGCGATGCCCGCCCATTTTCATGGTGCTCAGAGCCAGGTTTAATAAGATCCAGTCTGCAGGGCTATTGTCGACGGCGCGCAGCAGGTCTTGCTTCAAATCGGGCGGAACTTGGGACTGATAGGTCACAGGACTAGGATGGCTCAGATGAGAGGATGTTTGAAACGCCGGAGAGAGGCGAACGTTAGGCTGCTAAGAGTATTCCGTCTAATAAACTGTCCTGATCCAGGAAGCTGAACTTAGCCCAGCGGGCCGGTCACATCAAAACCCTGGATGAGTCATTGGATGGAACATTCTTAAACGAATCTAAGGTGGCTCATCCCTCTGACTTAAGGATCTAAACTCCCCAAGTCCCAGGGCTAGCAGACCCACCAAGAGCGCGCGGTGGGTGATGGACTAGGCTTTTGCTACCGTCAGGAAGCCTAGAAAAATACCCCTAACCCACGGCACCAAGGGCTAATGGGAGGTCATGGCCATGCCCTTAACATAGCCTACCCTGAGACTTTGGCGACTTGCCAGGCGAAGCCGTTTAAGTAGACTCATCAGTATAGATTTATTCGCTGAAAACGCTTCACCTGGTGCCAAAATTGGCTACAGGCTATCCTCGCGTCCTCAATGTTGCTTGGCTAGAGTATCCCAACTAAAAAAACATCCATTCCCAGGACGCAAACCCATCCCGTTGGGCCGGTCGCCGTGAGATCCCCAATCAGTATTTAGTTGGAAGTATTGAGTTGGAACACCCTATACCGATTAAATTGGGCGAATGCCCCCAAGCCGTTGGCTTGGCTACGCCTAGATCCCTAGGGCACGCTGCGCGCAGGCCTCGACGTAAATGCCGTTACTTGGCTGCGGGTTTTAGGTGCCAGGCTCTAGGGATCAGGAACAATGGTAGGGGTCAGGAATGGTGGGCCGATTAACGCCAGGCTGCACTCGTTCCTGCGATCGCCGTATTGGAATCGCAATCGTTGATTAGGTGGCATACCCGCAGTGGCTAAGATCTAAGGAGTAGCCGGCGGCTCTGTCGGCGTTGCAGCTGGCGTTTCGGCTGGAGGAGGGGTGTCGGTGGGGGCGGGGGTCTCACCGGCGGGTTGGGCGGCACCGCAGTAAGCGTTCACCTGATTGATGAGCTGCGATTCTGTTTGAGACAGCGTTTCGATCTCACCCACAGCCTTCATGGTTTGCTGCTGCGATTCTTCGATTTTGGCCGGCAGCTCAGCTTCTGACTGGACGCTGACCACCAGATCCATCGCCTCACGAGCCTGGGTCAGAGCCGTGCTAAACCCCTGGACTACGCCTACATACTTGTCTCGAAACATACTTAGATCTTCGTCCCGAAGGGAGGTGGCTTCTAAGTCGGCCACCAGACCATCCAAGTTAGTCACCACTTTATCGACGGCGGTGGTGTACTGGCTGGCGGCTAGCTTAATATCGTCCAGGTTTTTGACCTGGGCAGCACTTTCACTAAAGGTTTGGATCTCGGTCTCAAACTCTTGCATAAAGCCCTGGGTTTGGTTCACCACCTCAGCCAGCTGGTTGCACTGAGCCACCTTAGAGGATCCACACCCCAGCAGCAGCAGTGGCAGCAAGAGCCCTGCCGTGCGCGCGCCCTGCCGCCGTCGCAACTTACCCATGCCCGTCTTTGCTACCTGTATCATTGCCGCTGCCATCGTATAGTGTTACGGCTTCAAGTTTTACCGTGTCTTGGGTAGGTTTACAACTTATTGGTCGAGGTTTTAACTGGGGCTTTAAAGGGGCCCCGGTTAGCCCCTTTAAAGCCTCGGCTAGCGTGGGCCAGGGGCGAAACTCTAGCCAGGCCGCTGGTTAGCGATCGCCCCAACTGGGTCAGAGTTCTGCCAAAGACTGGAAAACAGCTGATAGGATCAAGTATTAAACCGTAGTGTCGGATACCAGGGTTCTTGGCCTTGACCGCCGAATCGCTAGAGCCGCTGCCCCTGGCTGGGAACAGGCTTCTGCGATATCTTGAATGATCTAGCGACCGTCGTTTATGGATGCTGTGGCGTTATGCTTACCCCCGACAATTTTTTGACCGCCACGCTGTGGGCGGCGCTGGGTACGTTGGCCCTGGCGGGCCTGGCGGGCCTAGCCTTTGTCCTCCAGTGGGGCCTTCGGTTTCGCCTGGTGGGGGCCACAGGGTTTGCCGCCGTGCTCACCGTGGGGCTGCTGGGCCTCAGCTTTGAACCGTTTAGCCGCACAGCGGTTCTGGGTGCCATTCCCTACACGACGGTCTACGATTCAGGGGCGAGCCAGATCGTCATTACCGTACCGCCCACCATTACCCCCGACGCTCTGGAGGCCACCCTGCGCCAGGCGGCCAGCAATCTATTTAAGCCCTACCGTCTGGGGATGCCGGGGCAGACGGCCACCATTCGGGCCCGTACCGTGGCCCACGACCCCGACGGCATCTCGCGGTTGCTCTACCTGGGCCAAATTCAGTCCACCCCCAAGGGCTCAGAGGATGGCTTTCAAGTGCAGATCAACCGCGATCGCTGGCCCAATCCCACTGCCGCCCAAAGCTAACCCACTGCCATTGTCTCCTCGCCCACCATCTCCTATGATTTCCTCTCCATTCCCCACCCTTGCCATTGCCCCGGCCCAGGTCGTTCGGGGAGAGGGCCTGTTAGCCCATCAGGGAGCCGCGATCGCCCGCTTAGGCCAGCGTCCCCTGATCGTAGGCGGCACCCACAGCCTCAAGCTGGCCGCCCCCCTGATCACGGCCCTAGACCAGGCGGGGCTAGCTGCCCAGACGGTCACCTACGGCCGCGACTGTAGTGAGGCGGCCCTCAGCCATCTGCGGGCGGCGGCGGCCCAGCACAACGCCGATGTGGTGATTGGCCTGGGCGGCGGTAAGGCGCTCGACGCCGCTAAACTGCTGGCCCACCAGATTAACCGACCGGTGGTCACTGTCCCCACCTCAGGGGCCACCTGCGCCGCCTGGACAGCGCTGTCAAACGTCTACTCTGACCAGGGGGCCTTTCTCTACGACGTGGCCTTGCCCACCTGCCCCAGCCTGCTGATTCTCGACTATGGGATCCTGCGCACCGCGCCTCGGCGCACCCTGGTGGCGGGCATTGGCGACGGCCTAGCCAAGTGGTACGAGGCCGCCGTCAGCAGCGGCACCAGCCAGCAAACCCTGATGGTGGCGGCGGTGCAGCAGGCTCGGGTACTGCGCGACATTTTGCTGCAAAAGACCCCGGCGGCCCTGCGCCAGTGGGGCGGCCCCGATTGGCAAGAGGTGGTCGACGCCACCGTCCTGCTGGCTGGGGTGGTTGGCGGTATCGGCGGGGCTCAGTGCCGCACCGTAGCCGCCCACGCGGTGCACAACGGCTTGACCCAGCTCCCGGCTAGCCACGGTATTCTCCACGGTGAGAAGGTGGCCTACGGCATTTTGGTGCAGCTGCGCCTCGAAGAAATGGGCGGCAACGCGGCCCTGGCCCGAGCGGCCCGACAGCAGCTCTTGCCCTTCTATCGAGCGGCGGGGCTGCCCCAAACCCTGACGGATCTGGGTTTAGGAGAGATGACCCTCAGCCAGCTCCAGCAGGCCGCCGTGTTTGCCTGCCGGGAGGGGTCTGACATTCACCATCTGCCCTTCACGGTGACACCGGAGGCCGTGATGGCAGCTATGGTATCGCCCCTCTGCCCAGAACTGCGCGAAAAGCCGCGCGCGCCCGTCTCTACCGAACTCTCTAGTGTTGCCCCGGAGGTGCAGCCATGACCCTCGATTGGATGCCCACGGCCCACCGCCTCAGCGCCCTACCCCCCTACGTGTTTGCCCGCCTCGACGAGCTCAAGGCCCGCGCCCGAGAACAGGGCCTCGATTTGATTGACCTGGGCATGGGCAACCCCGATGGCCCCACCCCGGCCCCAGTGGTCGAAGCGGCCCGCCAGGCCATCGGCGATGCCACCACCCACGGCTACCCGCCCTTTGAGGGCACCGCCAGTTTTCGCACCGCCATTACCTACTGGTACGATCGCCGCTACGGGGTCGCCCTCGACCCTACCGCCGAGGCCCTGCCCCTGCTGGGGTCGAAGGAGGGCATTACCCACCTGGCCATGGCCTTTATTAACCCTGGCGACCTGGTGCTGGTGCCCACCCCGGCCTACCCGGCCCACTTTCGCGGCCCCGTCATTGCCGGGGCTGAGGTCTATAACCTGCACCTCAGCGCGGCTAATAACTGGCTGATCGATTTTGAGGCGATTCCCCTCGAGGTCGCCCAGCGGGCCAAGGCGCTGTTCTTTAACTACCCCAACAACCCCACGGCGGCCACCGCGCCCCGGGAGTTTTTTGAGCAGGCCGTGGCCTTTGCCCAACGCCACCAGATTTTGCTGGTGCATGACCTCTGCTACGCCGAACTGGCCTTTGATGGCTACCAGCCCACCAGCCTGCTGGAAATTCCCGGTGGCAAAGAGGTGGGGGTGGAGTTTCACACCCTGTCGAAAACCTACAACATGGCGGGCTGGCGGGTGGGGTTTGTGGTGGGTAACTCCCACATCATTCAGGGTCTGCGCACTCTGAAGACCAACCTAGACTACGGCATTTTTGCGGCCCTCCAGCGGGCGGCGGAAACCGCGCTATCCCTGCCGGATCACTACCTGGAAGAGGTGCAGCAGCGCTACTCGGCGCGGCGAGACTTTTTGATCGACGAGTTTGCCTCCCTGGGATGGACGGTGGATAAGCCCAAGGCCACCATGTACCTGTGGGTGCCCTGCCCCCTCGACATCCCCTCCTCCACTGAGTTTGCCCTGACAGTGCTCCAGGAAACCGGGGTGGTCGTGACCCCCGGCAATGCCTTTGGCCCCGGCGGTGAAGGCTACATTCGCGTCAGCTTGATTGCCGACTGCGATCGCCTGGCCGTAGCGATGGATCGCATTCGCCAGGCTGGGTTCCGCTTTGCCTCGGATCAGGCGGCCTAGCCCCAATCGCGCCGCCTGGGGCCTGGGGCGGCGCGGCTAACCCCATCGCGCCTGCCCCGCACCCAGACCCCAGGCTGTATAGTAAAACAAACCTCCAACCCCCTAGCACCATGTTTAACCTCGGCTGGACTGAAGTTGTTCTCGTCATTGGGGTAGCCGTGCTGATCTTCGGCCCCAAGAAAATTCCTGAACTGGGCAGCGCCCTGGGCAAGACCCTGCGCGGCTTTAAAGAAGAAATCAAGGCCCCCGAGGACGTGGCCCTCGACACCTATGAAGATGCCGAAGACGCTGACGTGTATCGTTAGGTCTGGCCCTCGTTAGTCTGGCCCTTTCATACCCCCTAGCGTTATTCCCATGCGGCAATTTTTGAAATATACCCTGGCCAGTCTGACCGGGTCTTTCTTGTTTTTTGTGCTGCTGGGTTCGTTGCTAACCCTGGGGGCCGTGGGGCTGGTGGGCGTGCTGATCGCCGGCCTCGGGCAAGCGGGTGAGGCTCCCACGGTCGAGAAAGATACCGTGCTGGTCTACGACCTGTCTACGCTCATTCCTGACTCGCCTGAGGCCATTGACCCCAGAGCGATTTTGCTCGGCGGCGCGCCCCCAGCTGAGGTCACCCTGCGCCAGGCGGTGTTGGCCATCGAAGCCGCTGCCACTGACGATCGCATCGTCGCTCTATATCTGAAGGGGGGCGGCGCTGGCATGGGTACAGGTCTGGCGAGCCAGGCCGAGCTCTATGGGGCCATTGAGGCCTTTCGCACTACCGACAAGCCCATTCTGGCCTACGACATTTCCTGGAGTGAGGGAGAATACGCCCTGGCAGCCCTGGCTGATACCGTTTATCTCCACCCGTTTGGGGAAATTGAG
>JAIXUR010000187.1 GCA_027483425.1 Cyanobacteriota bacterium
TCGATCTCCGGATTCTGGAAAAACTTCTGACTCTCTAGCCAAAGATACTGGGGTCTATTGATTAAAATTCATCAGATTAAATTTTACCACTTCCACAGAAGAAAACCTTGCTTTTATACTGGAGTTTAGACTAAGAGGTTGCTTGAAAAGCCTAAGAGCGTCTCAGGTTATACCTAAGTCGTAGGCTAATGCCCTCCAAACCTCAGCATTTTTGCTGTCCCTTGGCGACAAACTATACCTGGGACAACCCTTTTCAAGCAACCCCTAAGAGGGTGTTTGAAAAGTCAGATATAGTCTGCCTTTATACTGCAAAAGCGGGTCAAGGTGGCTGGCCTCTGAGAGCATTTGCGGTGATCCGAGGGCTGACAACACCAGGGGATACCCTTTTCAGACATCCTCTAAGCCGGAAGAGCCGTCTTTTTTTGAAATGAACTCTTTTAGTCCGGTTTATCTTGAAATTATAACTCTAAAAAAAGTTATTTTGATAGATATCTTTGCTGTCGATAAATGATTTATATTTTTCATGATTCGTTACAGGTGTAGGGATGGATGGTTCATTGGATTGTTAGGTAAAGCAACAAGTATGTTGTTTTATTCTGTTGGCCTAGGGGCAGTCTCTTCACTCCCTAGTAAGAGTAGCTGGGCTGGGTCAAGGTGCACAAACCAGGGAAAAGGTCGATCCTTCAGTTCGGCCCATTTGTCTTTGAAGACCTCGGCCTGGAGGTGGTAGTCATCTAGGTCAATGGGGGGGCTGCCCAGCTTGAGGTAAAGGCTGATGCGGTGGGGGGTTTCACTGGTCCAGGCGATCCAGCCGGGGAAGGTGTTGGGCTGGGTGGGCTGCTCTGGAAAGGTGAGGCGGTGGGCGCGGATGCCCACATGGCTGTGGGTAGGTAACACTGGCTCCAGGGTCTGGAGCGTGCAGTGCCAGTCGAGGGCTCTTAGGGCATACCCTCCGGTGGGTTGCAGCGTGGAGAGGTTTTTGCAGCCGGTGAGCTGGGCGACGGCCAGGGTGCCGGGGTGGTCAAAAATGGCTTGTTTTGGCCCGACGGCCACGACCTTGCCCGCCGACAGCACCAGCAGCCGCTGGCAAACCCGGTAGGCTTCTTCTAAGTTGTGACTGACAAACAGGGTGAGGCCAGGGTAGTGGGCCAGGGTTTTGAGCAGCTGCTTTTCCAGCTCGCTGCGCAGGTGGGCATCGAGGGCCGAAAAGGGTTCATCGAGCAGCAAAATTTCAGGCGCGGGGGCCAGGGCACGGGCCAGGGCCACCCGCTGCTGCTGGCCACCGGAGAGCTGGTGGGGGTAGCGATCGCCAAACCCCACCAGCTGCACCTGGTGGAGCTGGTCGGCGACCTGGCCAGCGATCGCCGCCTTCGACTGGCCCCGCAGCCCATAGGCAATGTTCTCAGCCACGGTGAGGTGCGGAAAGAGGGCGTAATGCTGAAACAGGACGCCGACGCGGCGATCGCGGCTGGGCAGGTTGATCCCCCGTTGGGAGTCGTACAGCACCCGATTGTTGAGCACAATGGTGCCCTGGGTGGGGGTTTCAATGCCCGCAATGCACCGCAGGGTCATGCTCTTGCCCGACCCGGAGCTACCCAGGAGGCCCAGGGTTTCTTGGGTAACGCCAAAGGCGACCGCCAGGGTAAAGTCAGGCTGCTGCTTTTGAATATCGACGACGAGTTCCATGGGTGGTGGTGGGCTGGGTGGTATCGGTTTGTCGTTCTAACCACCGCACCCACCAGAGCAGGGCAAAGGCCAGGGTGGTCATGATTAGCACCATCAGGTTAGCCAACCCGTAGTTTTGCATTTGCACCGCGTCGTAGATGGCCAGGGGCAAGGTTTGGGTACGGCCAGGAATACTGCCTGCCACCATCAGCGTAGCCCCAAACTCCCCCAGACCTCGGGCGACGCTGAGCCCAAAGCCCGCCAAAATGCCCCGGTAGGCCAGCGGTAGGGTGATGCGCCAGATCACTTCCAGCTCGGGGGAGCCGAGGGTGCGGGCGGCGGCCTCGAGTTCGGGGTTAACGCTGGCGATCGCGGCGCGGGTCGACTCGATCATTAGCGGTAGGGCGACTACGGCGGAGGCGATCGCCCCGGCCTGCCAGGTAAACAGGAGATCGACCCCTAGCCAGTCGCGAATCGGGCTGCCCCGGCCCAGGATGATCAGCAGAAAATAGCCCACGACGCTAGGGGGCAGCACCAGGGGCAAATTGAGCAGGGTCGAAACCAAAATTTGCCCTGGAAATTGCCGACGGGCCAAGAAAATCCCCAAGCTCAGGCCCAGGACCAAAATGAAACCGCTGGCCACCAGGGTCACCTTGAGGGACAGCATCAGGGGTGACCAAATCATGAGATGGGTCGCTCTCCCGGCAGCACAAAGCCGAACTGTCGCATGATCGGTCGCCCCTGTGCGCCGTTGATAAAGGCGGCAAACTGCTGCGCCGCCTCGGGATGGGGGGCCGCTTTGGGCACCACCAGCATTTGCTCCAGGGGCTGGTGTAGGGTCTCGGGCACCAGGGTCCACTGGCCGGGTTTCTCGACGCTGAGCGAGAGGGCCACCAGGGCCACGTCCGCATTTCCGCTTTCGGCGTACTGCTGGGTTTGGGCCACGTTTTCGCCCAGCACCAGCTTAGGCTGGAGGGCCTCCCAAAGGCCCAGCGATTGCAGCGCTTCGCGGGCGGCAATGCCGTAGGGGGCATGGTCGGGGTTGGCGATCGCTACCCGCTGCACCTCCGGCTTCAGCAAATCCTTCAGGTCCTTGACCACCACGGGGCTGTCTTCCCGCTGCCAGATCGTCAGACGACCGATACCGTAGAGGGCTTTGGTGTCCGAAAACACGAGCCCCGCCTGGTCCAGGTCTTCCACGAAGGATTTGCTGGCGGCGGCGAATAGGTCGACCGGCGCGCCCCGCTCAATCTGCTGGGCCAGTTGCCCGGTAGACCCCAGGTTAAAGGTGACGGAGTTACCCGTTTCTTGCTCCCACAGTTTACCAATGGCGGGAAAGGCGTAGCTCAGATCGGCGGCGGCAGACACCGTCAGCGTAATGGGTTCTGGGGGCACCGCTGGGGCTACCACCGTTGTAGCGGTCGGCGACCGTTGGGTGGATACGCCACAGGCGGTCAGTAATCCCACCAAAACCAACCCCAGAAACCATCGTCGCTTTGCCATCGTTTTGTAGTTCATAGCGTTCCGTCCACCAGCTAGATCATGCTCTTTGACAGTACAGCAACTGAAGTGAAGCAATCTTAAAAAAAAATGGATCAAAAATTATTATTGATCAGTATTTTGATTTTTCAATTCTATTTATTGATTATCCCACGGAATGGAATTATTTTTGTGTTCATTTAAACAATTAAAATGTCTTTTTTGTTGCGTCTTATACGGTTTCATCAGAATGATTTTTGGCTATAAAATTTAATTTTTTATCTATAAAGTGAGGTCATTGTCATCGATTTTTAGTGATACTATCCTGATCATAGGTAGGCAGTTTTAATTAAGCGATTCCGTAGGGCGGGTTGTAGCGGTGCCTAGCGTACCGCCAGAATTGGCTTTGTTGCATCACGCGGGGTGTTGCTGTTGCGGATAATTTAGAGCACCTACTTAATGCCTAGTTTAGCCATGGGTAAGAGGCCCTTAGCGTATGAAAATCAGTGCTCGCAATGCGATCAAGGGAACGGTTAAGTCAATCGTTTCTGGTATGGTGACGACAGAGGTTGTCATTGAAGTTTCCCCTGGATTGGAGGTAGCCTCGGTTATCACTCAATCTGCGGCTGAAAATTTGGGTCTGAAGGTGGGCGATACCGCCTATGCCGTGGTCAAAGCCTCCGATGTCATGGTGGCCACAGACTAAGTAGCTGGGCGTAATTCAACTAAAGATGCTGGTGTGGATGGGGGGGAACCCCCTGCCTGGGGGTTCCCCCCCATCCACCCCTTCTTGCAATTAATTCGGCCTACCTACTTGGTACGGAAAGGCAGAGGTAAGAAGGCAGA
>JAIXUR010000616.1 GCA_027483425.1 Cyanobacteriota bacterium
ACACCTGGCGACCAAGGGA
Source organism: Cyanobacteriota bacterium (assembly GCA_027483425.1). Lineage (GTDB taxonomy): Bacteria > Cyanobacteriota > Cyanobacteriia > Phormidesmidales > Phormidesmidaceae > Nodosilinea. The sequence continues at coordinate 20 of JAIXUR010000616.1, forward strand.
TTCAGATCTCCGAGTTCTACAAGAACTCGGAGATCTGGCTGAGTGAACAGCTCACCCACCTACCCCTCAACCTCATCCGGCGGCAGCTCCGGCGGCACGGAATCGAGCAAATTGGCCTTAGACTGCTTCAGGTCTTTCCACAACCGCTTAATTTGGTCGTAGGCCTCATGGGACGACATCTTGCCCCCGGTTTCCAGATTGCACACAAAGGAAACCCGCTGGGCAAACTCCTGTAGGTTAGCGTTAAAGGCCAGCTGCTGAGGAGTAAACTCGCCCCAGTACTTGCTGCGCGGAAACAGAAAATTTTCTTTGGCAGGTTGGTTGTCTGTCATGGCACCAGCGGATGGAAGGCACAGTTATCCATATTAACAGTAGACAAGTTTTGGGCGATTGAGGCCAAGCCAAGGGGGCAATGTCGTCTACAACACCAAACCGGTGGCCGATCGCGACCTTGGGGCCGCTGAGCGCAAAGAAACTTGACGATCAAACCCCACCAGTCGGGGGGAGCGTCGTCTAGATTAAGTTAACCCACAGAGAAAATTTGGGTACAGTGAGGCCATGGCGACCCCTGATCGCAGCGTTGCCTGTACCTGTTTTTCGGGTTTTGCTTCCCGGCCCTAGAGATCTCCCCATCGTGCGTTCTACAGTGGTCTGCTTCCGAGGTTTACCTGCTCCTATCCGGCTTTGGCGGTGGGGCCAAGGGGCCGCGCTGGCGGCTGCTTTGGTCGGGATGGGTGGACTGTTTGCCCCGGCGGCCCCGGCGGCGGAGTCGATCACGGTGCAGCTGGGGCGGCTCTCCCAAACCGTGAGTCTGCACGATTTGCAGGGGTTTGTCGCCACCGGAGAAGCCCAGGGCTCGCTGCAGCTGTATCGCCCTCTGCTCAACCCCAGCCTGCGGGAATCGTTGCAGAGCCAGATCGCCCTCGACCCCCAGGTGGGCCAGGTGATCCTAGACGAATTGCTGACCACACCGGGCGGCTCGCAGCTGCTAGAAACCCTGCGGGCGATCGCCCCTAACCTGGCCGCGACCGATCTGCGGGTCACCCTAGAACAGGCCTCCCGCTCAGAAACGGGGCTGACCCTGCTGAGCATTTTGCAGGCTATGCCCCAGGACACCCTCGAGATCAACGTAGGTACCCTGCTAACCCTGGCCTCCCAGTTTCGCCTGGCCCAGATGGAAAGCCAAGCCCTGGGTCGGGTTCTACGCCAGGCCCCCGAGCCCGACCCCGCTGAACAGATGCCGCTGCTGGGCACCGATCCCTTTTCCACCGGCCCCTCTGAGGTCGAAAAATGGGAGCTGGTGCTGCACGACTCCAGCCGCGATCGCAGCATTCCCGTCGATATCTACTGGAGCCTAGACACCCACGGCCCCCTGGTGATTATCTCCCACGGCTTTGGGGCCGATCGGCGTTTCTTTGGCTACCTGGCTGAGCACCTGGCCTCCCATGGGCTGACGGTGGTGGCGGTAGAGCACCCCGGCAGCAACGTGGCTGCCCTGCTGTCGCTGCCCGAGGATGACCTCTCCAAAACCGCCTCCCAGAGCCGAATTTTGCCCGCCACCGAGTTCCTCGATCGGCCCCGCGACATCAGCTATGTGCTCGACCGTATGGAGAAGCTCAACAATTACTCCTACAGCCTGCGCGATCGCCTCAACACCCACCAGGTCACCTTCATTGGCCATTCCCTCGGGGGCTACACGGGGTTGGCCCTGGCCGGGGCCGCCCTCGATCTGCGATCGCTCGATGCCTACTGCCAAACCCTCAGCCCGGTCAAGGTGTCCCCCGCCGACTGGCTCCAATGTGCGGCCCTCGATTTGCCGGTCAAATACGCCAACCTGCGCGACGATCGCATTACCCAGCTGATTGTGGCCAACCCCCTCACCGGCCTGCTCTTTGGCGAAGCCGGACTGAGCCGGGTGCGGGTACCCACCCTGATGCTAGCGGGCACCCATGACACCGTCACCCCTATGGCCGGTCAGCAGCTGCGGCCCTTTATGCAGCTGCCCGAGGGCAAACGCCTGATTACCGTCGTAGGCGGTTCGCACCTGAGCGTCGGCGACCCCAACAATCTCAACGGCGATCTGGGCCACATTCCCTTCATGGCCGAGCTGCCCAATGCCACCACCGCACCCCTGAGAATATTCTTCCAGGGGGTGAGTTTGAGCTTTGTGATGCAGCAAACCTCGGAGGCCCACGCCTACGCCCCGGCCCTCAGCCCCACCATGGCCCACGCCTTTTCAACCCCCGATGTATCGCTGCGCCTCAGCGAAACCGTGCCCGAGGGGCTGGTCACCTGGTCTCGCCTCAGCCCAGCGACGCTCCACCACCAGGAGGGGCTGATCAGCTACCTGCCCTCGCTGCTGCACCTGGAGACCGTGGCCATTCAAGACCAGATGCAGGCGTTGTATCACCAGATGGTCGCCTACCTGCGCACCACCCCCTCCCCCCTCACGACCCTGTACTGGCCGCGCCCGGTGTCAGGTTGGTCCAAAACCAATCCCCAGGGGCTAACGCCCATGCAGGCTAATCGCCCCACCCCCAGTCGGGCCACCCCCCAGTAGGGCTACCAGCCTGTCCCTAAGCCTTGTCCCCAGAGGTATTCAAACCTTAACCCTTGGGGTAAAGTTAAAACATTCTTGCCACTAGCCCCGTGCTCAGGCATTAATGGAACGGCCAATTCCGCTATGGCTCATGGGTCTTCACCGAATACTGATTTACAAGCCCCGGCCCCTCGGCGACGGTGGCTCAGGGCCCTGGCCCTGGTGGGGAGTGGCCTAGCCCTCGGTGGCCTAGGGCTGGGCTGGTGGGGCTACCAGATTGCCCGCCGCGAAATCCCCCCGTTTTTACAGAGCAAACTCAGCGATGCCCTGGGTCGCCCCCTCAAGGTAGGCGAGTTTGAGCGCTTTAGCCCCACCGGGGTACGGCTGGGCCCCTCCATTCTGCCCCCCACCGAAGACGACTTCTCCTGGATGAAGGCCAAGGCCCTGGAGGTCAGCTTTAATCCCCTAGAGCTGTTGTTTACCCGCACCCTGCGGCCCAGCGTCGTCTTTGAGGAGCCCGAGGTAGCCCTCAAGCAGGGGTTTGACGGCAAATGGCGGCTCCAGCCGCCCCAGTCGGTGGGAACGCAAGGGTTCTTTAAAACCGAACTTCGCAGCCTGCAAATTCGCAATGCCAATCTGGTCATTGGCCCGATCTCCCGCTCCTCGATCGTGGAGGTACCGGAGGGGGTGACCAGCGCCACCCTGGTACTACTCCAGAACGTCAACCTACGGATACGGTTCAGCGGTGCTGACAACCAAACCGCCGCCCTGGTAGTGGGGGGACGCCTCAACAACGGGGCCTTTCAACTGCGCGGCGAAGGGCAGATCGACACCCGCCAGCTCAATCTGGCGGTGCAGGCCCAGCAGTTGCCCATTGAGTCGATCAATCCGCTCTTGGGGGGCAGCGTTTTTGTGCGCAATGGGCTGGTGTCCTCCAACCTCGACCTGCGGTTTCGCCCCGAGGCCAGCGATCCCCTCACCGTCAAGGGCACCGCCCGGCTGCGCAACGGCGACATTGTCATTACCGACCTACCGTCACCGCTGCAAGCCATCAACGGCACCATGGTCTTCAATGGGGTCGGCGGCAGCCTGGAGCATAGCTCCCTTAAGTTTGGCCCCATTCTGGTCAAGGCGGAGGGCAGCGTAGATGCCAGGGACGGCCATGATCTGGCGATCACCATTCCCGACGTCAGCCTGGCCCAGGTGGCCGAGGCCTTTGCCCAAACCCTGCCGGTGGAGGCCGCCGGGCGCTTTCGGGTCAATACCCGCATCACCGGGCCCCTGCGCGAACCTCAGGTGGCGGGCGATCTGGCTAACCTGGGGCTAGTCCAGATCGATCGCCTGGGGCTAGGGGCCCTGACCGCCCGGTTCGGGGCTAACCTCGACGGGGCCACCCTCCACCAGGCCACCCTACGTCCGGTGACCGGCGGCACCGTCACCGCCCAGGGGCAGGCGGTCTTGAACCCAGGCCAACGCCCCCCGGATCTAACCCTGACCGCCCAAACCGACCTCCCCCTCGACGGCCTGGCCGATCTCTACGACCTGCCCCTGCCAGATCCCTGGCGCTTGGGGCCGCTGCGGGCTGACGCCCGGATTGCGGGTACCCCCGCCGATCTGCGCGGGCAGGCCACCTGGCAGCTGCCCCAGTCAACCTTTCCAGGCCGGGGGCGGGTGAGCTACGCCCAGGGCCTGGTGCAGGCCACCGAAACCCTGTTTCAAGTGGGGGAAGGCACCCTCCGCGCCGCCGCCACCGCCGACCTGGGCCGCCGGGCCTGGCAGGCCACCGCCACCGGCACAGAACTGGGTCTGGCCCTGGTCTCGCCCCAGTTGCGGGGCACCCTGACGACCGATCTCCAGGCCTCGGGTGCCCTCACCGCCCCCACCCCAGCGGACATTCGCGCCCAGGGGCAGGCCCGCTTCTCCCACGCGGTGCCCCTCGCGCTGGCCAGTCTCAACCTGGCCAGTCTGGACAGGCTCAACCTCGGGGGTATCGACCAGCTTCTGCCAGGCCCCCTCAGCACCCGCTTCGCCTGGACGGGGCAGCGACTGGCGATCGCAGAGGCCGTGACCCCCAATCTCGCCGCCCAGGGCAGCGTCGAGGTGCAGTTTCCCCCTGGAAGACCGCCCCAGATTGGCCCCTTTGACCTGGCGGCTCGGCTGTCGGAGATCGATCTAGCGATCGCCTACGGGCTGGTCAACGGCCCGGCCTGGCTACGGCCTAGGGGCCATCTGGCCTTTAACGGCACCCTGCGGGGCACCCTGGCCGATCCCCGCCTGGCGGGCACAGCGGGCCTGCGCCAGGTGGGGATCAACGACTTTACCCTGGTGGAGGCGGTCTCGGGGCCGGTGCAGGCGTCGCGATCGACGGGGGCCAGCGTTAATCTCACCGGCTCCACCGCGACGGGGCAGGGGGAGCAAATTGCGGCGGTTCTCGATCCTGACCTGCGGCCCCGGTCCTTTCGCCTGGCCCGAGGCGAGTTTCTAGCCACAGGCCAGCGGCGGGGCAACCGCCTCGATGCCAACCTGCTCAATGCCGACCTGGCGGCCCTGGGGCTACGGCCCGTACCCAGGCCTGACCTGGGCATACTAGCGGGGCTGCTCAGCGCCACCGCCACGGTGGATCTAGCCGAGTTGACCAACCCGGCGATCGCCGCCCAGTTCACCCTCGATCGCCCTGGTCTGGGCACCATTCGGGGCGATCGCCTCAGCGGCCAGGTGCAGTACCGCGACGGCCTGGCCCTGCTCACCGGCGGGCAGTTGCAGGTGACCCCGACCACCCAGTTCATGGTCACCGGCAGCGGGCGGCTATTTCCCCAGTGGCAGGGCCAGGCCGAGATCACCACCGCCGGAGCCGACTTCCAAGACCTGCTGGGGGCACTCAGTCTATACAGCTACGCTGACGTTGGTCGCCTGCTCAGCCCCGCCCCCCTGGGCCAGGCCGTCGATCTAGCCGTAGCCCCCGTGGGGGCACCCCAGGCTCCCCTGCTGGACCAGGCCGCCCTGGCTAGGGCAATGCGAGAGGCCCAGCAAGAGGGCGATCGCCAGCGAGACAGCGTTCTGCTCCCCGACCTCAACCAGCTCGAGGGCCGCGTGGTCGGTACCCTCGGGGTACAGGCCTCCAAAGCCGAGGGGCTAGCCGCCGACTTTGAGTTCACCGGCCAAAACTGGGCCTGGGGCCGCTACGACTTCGACAACCAGTTCCTGGCTCGGGGTCAACTGCGCGACCAGGTGCTCTCCCTCGACCCGGTCGAATTTCGGGCGGGGGATACCCGTCTGAGCCTGCTGGGGGATGTGTCCATGCAGGATTCCGCGCTCCAGGTGCGCGCCGAGCAGCTTCCCCTGACGGCGGCGGCGACCTTACTGGAAGTGCCCTTCGCCGTAACCGGACTGCTTAACCTGAACGCCAACCTGACCGGGGCCTACACCAATCCCCACCTGAGGGGAGAGTTTGCCGTCGATGGGGCCAGCATTAACCAGCAGCCGATCCAGGAAATCAGCAGCACCTTCCAGTATGAAGAGGCCTACTTCAGCCTGGATGGTCGGGTGGTGGGGTCATCCCCAGAACCCCTCACCTTCTCGGGCACCGTACCCTACGCCCTGCCGTTTATGGCGGTACAGCCCCCTAGCGACCAACTTGATCTCAGGGCCACCCTCAAGGATGATGCCCTGTCCCTGGTAAATCTGTTTACCCCCCTGCTGGTCTGGGGCGGCGGCAACGCCAACATTGATGTCCGCCTTGGCGGCACCCTGCAACAACCCCTGGTGTCTGGGGTGGCCGCCTTTAACCAGGCCACCTTTAACAGTCCCATCCTCGATGCCTCCCTGGCCAGCCTGACTGGGGATGTACAGTTCCAAGGCACCAAAATTCAGATTCCGTCGCTCCAGGGCACCCTATTCGACGGTGCCTTTGAGTTAAGCGGCGATCTACCCCTAGCGCCCAAGTACATTACCCCTGCGGATCAAGGCCTACGGCTGGCCCTAACGGATCTCGACTTTAACTTTGCCAACGAAGTTCGCAGTCATGTAGATGGGTACCTCACCGTCACCAATGCCCTACTCGCCCCCACGATTGGGGGCGACATGGTGCTCCAGAAGACCCAGATCGCCGTTGGGCCTCAGTTGAGCCAACTGGCCAACAGGCTGGTCGTCAATCCTGGGGTTGGGGTCATTCTGGACGCGATTAAAACCTCCCTGACCCAGGTGACCGACGTTTTCCCCGTTCAGGTTGACGACCTACGCCTCACCCTAGAACCCGCTACGGTCAAAGCGCTCCCCGTGTTTTCCTTCGATATGGCGGGAGCCTTAGCCATCAGTGGCTCAGTTCCGGGTCTCTATGCCGATGGTAGCCTCCATCTCCAAGACGGCTGGATCAACACCGTTACCGCTGAGTTTTTCCTCGAACCAGGCCGCGACAATGTGGTTCTGTTCAAACCGGAATACAAACTAGATCCCTACCTAGATGTGGTGCTAGGGGCTAGCATCCCGCTTCAGCGCAGCTACAGCATCAACCCAGTCAATACCACCATGGGGTCGGCAGAAATTCCCGTGATCAACCCCCTGGGGAGCAACACCGTGTTTGACGAACTGCGCATTGAGGCCCAGGTCAAGGGGCCGATCAGCCAGCTGTTCGACAATCTGGAATTGACCAGCAACCCACCCTACTCCGAAGCCCAGCTGCTGGGCATGGTGAGTGGGGGCTATCTGTCGGATCTGGGCGGGGTCGAACCGGCGCTGGCCCTGGGGTCTAATCTGCTCGGGGCCCTCACCGCCAATGCCCAAGATTCCATTGGCGATGCCCTCGGGCTCAGGCGTTTTCGATTAAGCGCGTCTACGATCGCCCCCTCCGACGCTGGAGACACCCTGGGCTATGGCGTGGGCGCCAACGTAGCCATTACCCAAAACTTCTCGGCTAGCCTGATCCAAATCTTGAACCAAAACCAGCCCATCCAGTTCAACACCCGCTACCGCATCGACGATAACTGGGGCCTGGGAGGGTCGAGCAACCTCAACAATAATCACCAGGTGTTTGTGGAATACCGGGTCAACTTTCGGTAACGTTTTTCAATAACGTTTGCAACGCCTTGTCACCGGCAACCAAAATTAGTGCGGCGATCAACAATAATGGAGTAACAACCGTTACGGCCCCCAGAACGGCTGTGGCAAATAATGAGCTAAATGGGGCATATTGAATTAGCTCTCCGCGACCAGGCTGCCACCTAGGTTCACCCGAAACTCTTCACCGTGTCCCTAGGCAGCAATACCTGGACAGCGCTAGCTCTACCTAGGGTGACCATCCTATGAAAAACCGCTGCTTGCCCACCTGCCTCATTGTTAGAAATGTCTGCCTGGTGATGACCCTGATTGCCGGTAGCGTCATTGTGGCCGCCGAACTGGAGGCCTCAGCCAACCAGCAAAAACAAAAGGCTGAGGCTCTGCAGCGACTGTTTGTCTACCAGGTCATGCTGAACGTAGACCAGCAGCCGTAATCTCCAACGGAATGTCCATGACCTATGGCTAACGCCGGGGCAAAAGCCTTCAAAGATGGGGTGGTCAACCATCTAAACCAAGTGGCCCCCATAACGGCCCGAGCGATGTTTGGTGGCTACGGACTCTACTGCGAGGGGCTAATGTTTGCCCTGATTGCCGACAAAACCCTCTATTTCAAGGTAGATGCCGTTAACCAGAGCCGCTTTACCGAGGCTGCCATGGGGCCGTTTACCTACCACCGCAACGGCAAGGCGATGGCCATGTCCTACTACCAACTGCCCCCTTCCCTATACAGCGATCTGGGCCTGCTCCACGACTGGGTTGAGGCCTCGGTAGGAGCCGCGCGACGGGCTAAGCGCTAGCCTGCACCCGATCGCAAAGCCCCCCTGTCATCCATGGATGGATCACAGGGGGGCTTTCTAAACCAGGAGTCACCCCAGGATATTAGGTCACTGCCGTCGAAGGAGCAGGCTCCTTCGCAGCCTTTTTGGGCCGATTAATGGGATCCATATAGACCTCCAGGCGCTTAAACACCATGGACGCCAGGGAGGTCATCACCAGGTAGACGATCGCCACCGCCAGATAGACCTCAAAGGCCCGGTAGGTAGTCGCCACCGTCAGCTGGCCCTGGCGAAACAGCTCCTCAAACCCAATCACCGCCGCCAAACTGGTGTCCTTAATCAGGGTGATGAATTCGTTGCCCAGGGGGGGCAAAATGCGTCGAAAGGCCTGGGGGAAGACCACATAACGCATGGTTTCCACGGGGTTCATGGCCAGGGATTCCCCCGCTTCCCACTGACCCCGATCAATGGACTGAATGCCGCCTCGCAAAATCTCCGCCAGGTAGGCGGCCACATTGAGGCTGAGGGCCAGAATGGCGGCAAAAATGCGGTTGAAGCTCAGGTCAAAGCCCAGGCTCTGGAACAGCGCCGGTAGACCAAAGTAGATCATAAACAGCTGCACCAGCATGGGCGTGCCGCGAAAGAAGTCGACGTAGATGCGGCACAGCCAGTGCAGGGGCTTAAAGGGCGAAATCATCGCGAAGGCCACCAGGGATCCCCCAATCAGCCCAAAGAAGAAGGAGGCCGCCGTCAGCCAAATGGTCACCCAGGCACCACGCATCAGGTTTTGGAACAACCGCCCCCAGTCTAAGCCCTTGGCGGTGCCAGCCTCGGCCAGGGCCGGGGCTACCAGCGGCAGCTCGGGTGGGTCGGCGGAGAACCAGCGCCTATAGATCTCGGCGTAGGTGCCGTTTTCCAGCAGGGTTTCGAGGGCGGTGTTCATCGCCTCTAGATTTTCAGAGTTTTTGGGTAGGGCAATGCCGTAGTACTCTTCGGTGACCAATTCGCCCACAATTTTGAGGCCGGTCAGATTCGCCTCTCGAATGGCGTATAGGGTCACGGGCAGGTCGTTAACCACGGCGTCTACCCGGCCGTTGAGGAGCTCTTGCAGCGCCAAGGGAGAGTTGTCAAAAGTGCTGACAGTAGCCCCTTCCACCTGGGCCGCTTGGTCGGCCCCGGTGGTGCCAATGGCGACGGCAATGCGCTTACCCTTGAGGTCGTCTAGGGATGTAATGCTGTCGTTGCTCTCCTGCACGGCGATCGCCAGACCCGCCTTGAAGTAGGGTCGTGAGAAGTCAATGGTTTGGGCCCGTTCAGCGGTAATGGTCATACCGCTAATGGCCGCGCTGATGGTCTTCGATTGCAGGGCTGGGATCAGGCCATCAAAGGGGAGGGTGATGAATTTCACCTCCCGCCCAGCGGCTTCTCCCATGGCCGTCATCAACTCAATGTCAAAGCCAGTGAGGTTGCCGGTGGCTTCGTCCTTCATTTCAAAGGGCGGGAAGGCGGGTTCGGTGCCCACCTCCCAGGGCGATGCCGGGGATTGGGCCAGCCCGACCAGCTGAGCCGCCCCCACTCCAATCAGCACGCCCAGCACCATAGCCAATGCGCGTTTGAGCCAGCGAATGCGAAAAACAGGAAAAATCATAGGCCAGCGGTAACCTCTAGGCAGATCAGATCCCGGAGAGATATCAGGGATTGTGATGCACCATAATCAATTCACTCCAGGCAAAAATGTTTCCTAGGATACAGATGCCTGGGGGTGCCAATGATTTTGTAGGGTATGGCCTACTGCGCCTATTCCTTCATCTGGGCTACCGTCAATGACAAGCACCCTGCCCGCGATCGCCACTCCCGTCATTGCCTGCGAAAATCTCCACAAAAGCTACGGCTCCGTGAAGGTCTTGAAGGGCGTCAGCACCACCTTCGCTAAGGGGGATGTGGTCTCAGTTATTGGCCCGTCGGGCTGCGGTAAGAGTACCTTTTTGCGCTGCCTAAACCGCCTAGAGGCGATCAATCAGGGTCGCCTAGAGGTCATGGGTCAAGATGTATCCGCCGCCAAGCTGCCCTGGAATGCGCTCTACCACCTGCGCAGCCAGGTCAGCATGGTGTTTCAGCACTTCAACCTGTTTCCCCACCTGACCGTACTCGAAAACCTCATGCTGTCGCCCCGCAAGGTGCTGAAGTATGCCGAAGCCGATTGCCACAACCTGGCGACCCACTACCTGGCCAAGGTGGGCCTAGAGGGTCGCGCCGATGCCTACCCCGAGCAGCTCTCCGGGGGCCAAAAGCAGCGGGTCGCGATCGCCCGCAGCCTCTGCATGAAACCCGAAGCCATTCTCTTTGACGAGCCCACCAGCGCCCTCGACCCCGAGCTCGTGGGCGAGGTGCTCGGCGTCATGCGTCAGCTGGCCGAAGAAGGCATGACCATGGTAGTGGTGACCCACGAGATGCAGTTTGCCCGCGAGGTCTCGAACCGGGTGCTGTTCTTCAACGACGGCGTGATCGAAGAAGAAGGGGTACCGGCGGAGGTATTTAGCAACCCCAGCAGCGATCGACTGAAGGCCTTCTTGAGCCGCCTCAGCCAACACTAAAGTTAACCATTGCCTCATCTGCCCATAGACGCTAAGATTAGAATCTTTGGAAATTGCTTCCACCTTTGGAATTGTTCGGAGAGTAAACGTTTATGTCGCGATATAGAGGCGCTCGCCTACGGGTTGTACGCCGTCTGGGCGAGCTTCCGGGCCTGTCTCGCAAGAGCCCCCGCAAGGCCTATCCCCCAGGGCAGCACGGCCAAGACCGCAAGAAAAAGTCTGAGTACGCGGTACGGCTAGAAGAAAAGCAAAAGCTGCGGTTTAACTACGGGTTAACCGAAAAGCAGCTGCTGCGCTACGTGAAAAAAGCACGGCGGGCCGGTGGCTCGACCGGGCTAGTCATCCTACAGCTGCTGGAGATGCGGCTTGACAATACCGTGTTTCGCCTCGGGTTTGGGCCGACCATTCCTTCCGCGCGGCAAACGGTTAACCACGGCCACATCTGCGTCAATGGCCGCGTGGTCTCGATTCCCAGCTACCAATGCCGCCCTGGCGATGTGATCACGGTGCGCGATCGCGAGGCCTCCAAGAAATTGGTCGAAGCCAATCTGGAGTTCCCCGGTTTAGCCAACGTGCCCAACCACCTGGAACTCGACAAAGCCAAGCTCACCGCCAAGGTGAACGGCATCATCGAGCGTGAATGGGTGGCCCTCAACATCAATGAACTGCTGGTGGTTGAGTACTACTCCCGTAAGGCCTAAGGCTGCAGGCCCTTACTGGATTGTTGGCTGGCCGAAGAGGCTTTTCGCTTACCGCCCATAACGCATTACTCTGAATCGATTGATAGTTTTGGTCTCCGGCCCGTCAGCCGGAGACCATTTTTTTGGGCCCCCAGGGCGATCTTCAGGTTGGTGAAGAAAGGTTGGTGAA
>JAIXUR010000163.1 GCA_027483425.1 Cyanobacteriota bacterium
CAGCGGTAAACACACGATCGTCCCCTAGCCGCTGGTAGGCGTCGACTAGGGCCTGAGCATGGGCCTGAATGGAGCCGGGCGGTAGGATCACATCACTGTCGATAAAGGCAATGGTGTCGCCCTGGGCCACCTGTACCCCGTAGTTGCGGGCGGCCCCGGCCCCGCCGTGGTGGCGCTCCACCAGTCGCAGGTGGGGAAACTCGGCGGCCCGCTCCCGCAGCCAGGCCTGGGTGCCATCGGTGGAGCCATCATCCACCACCACAAGTTCGTAGCCGGTGATCAGGTCTGGGTCAAAGCGCTGCTGTTCTAGGGCGCGCAGGCATTTTTCGAGAATGGGGCGGCGATTGTAGGTGGGGGTGACGACGCTGAAAAACACGGTGGGCCTCCAAATGGCCTTAATATCCTACCGCCTTGGCATTACCGGCGGGGCTGGCCGTGGGACGCTTCTCCTGGGGGAATTTATGGCATTATGATACTAAAATATAGTATGTGTGAACTTAAGTGCAAATGTATTGCATGAAAATTTCTAGTCGTTTCTGAGGCCGTAGGCTCACAGGTGAAAGGGTACATGGGTGGAACAAGGGGTTCGCCAGCAGCGGGAATCCAGGGGCCAAGCTGGTTATGCCGAGGTCGGGGGGTAGCCCTGGCCCTGGTGCTGTTCGGGGGGCTAACGGGCTGCTCCCAGCCGGGTTCAGCCCCGGCCCCGCGCCACGTGACCCTACACCAAAAGTGGGCGCTGCAGCCGGGCGATCGCCTGGCCGGGTACCAGGTCCAGAGTGGCCTGGGCGACATTACCGTCGACATCGAGGGCAATCGGGTCTTTATGCCCTTTGACGGCCAGGTGCAGCCCGCCGAAGACAATGCCGATCTGTGCGTCATTTTGTCGAGCCCCGACGTGCCCGCCTACCTGTTTCGGATCTGCGGGTTGAGTCAGGTACGGTTAGGCACCCTGGCCCAGGGCGAATCGATCGGCAGCGGTAACACCGTGGCCTTTGCTACCCTCCGCCGCCAGGCCGATGGCACCTGGGCTATGGTAGAACCGGCCCAAGAGCTGCTGTCACAGTTTCTCGATCGTCCCTAGTACATCAAGCCAGAAGACAGAAGCCTGGCAGGAACTGAATTCTGACTCCTGTATTCATCGACTACCATTGAATGTGGATATCATCCAGACCAAAGACAGGTTTGGGCTTGGGCTAGCGATGACAGGAGTGCTGATATGGAAGGGTCATTTCCCCAGGGCATACTCAAGAGCGAGTTGCTCAACCGTCTGGCCATTAACCTCGACACCGCCGAAGCATTTGGCCCCATCACCGAAATTTGGGTAAATGGGCGCTCTCACCAGGTTAGGGGGCTGGGCTACAGCGGCGGCGGGCTACTCCAGCGCCAGAGTCGGCGATTTTTGTGGTCCCAGGTGCGCTCCATTGGGCGCGATGGGGTCGTGGTCAAGGCCGGGACTGGCACCGAGGCCAGCGATGAGCCATTGCAAGACTGCCTGCCCCTGGGGGAGATCGAGCTATGGTCAGACCACGGCGATCGCATAGGTCAGCTCACCGACTACCGCTTTGACCCAGCCACCGGCAACATTCTTGAATACCTGTTTATCCCCGAAGCGACCAGCGACCTAGCTCCCGGCCTCTATGCCCTGGCTCCGATGTCTGTGATCAGCACCGGTCGCCGCCGCATGATGGCCGAGGACGCTGCCCTTAGCACGGCCTCCTTAGTTCAGGCGGGGGTACCGCCTCGACAGCCAACCGCCGCCGCCTCGCCCTTCGATCGCATTCCCCTAGACCGGGTGCCCGACCCCCGCCGCAGTTGGGATGCCGCCGTAAAAGGCACCCAAACCGTGCGCGATCAGGTGCATGAACAATTTCAGGAAGGTCGTCAAAAGCTGGGGGCTGAGGCTCACGATCGCCGCCAAAAGCTCCAGGCTGAGGCCCAAGACAAGCTGGGCGGCCTGCTGGGCAACGTCAAAAAACGCACGCGCGGCCTGCGCAATCAGCTGCGCGAAGCCGTTACCGATGTCACCGCCGGGCTTCCCTCTGGCCCCAACTTGCGTGACGACGATGTACCCACCATTGACGTCAACGCCATGGAGCTGTGGCCCGAAGACGATCGGCCCGATTACCCAGCCCCCCATCAGCCCCCCTACCCGCCCAATCCGTCAGGTCGGTGAGCCGTTGCCGAAGCTACAGGTCTCGCTGGTAGTCGGCGATCGCCTCGAGCAGGTCAACCCGACTCGCCGCCGGAATCAGATCGGCCAGGGTAACGGTTTTCTGCCCACCGCCAATGGCCACGGGGGTATTGGCCAAGATCGTGACCACCGCCGCGTCAGTGATCTGATCAGCTGCAACCAAGGGGTAAAGCTTTTCGGCCAGGGGCTTGTGCAGTTTGGCATCACCCAGGTACAGGTGCCACCGGGCCACATCCAGATAGACTTTGTCGCCAATGGCAGCGGCCAGGGCCTCAATGGCTCGGCCAGTAGACGCGTCAGACATCGCTAGGGCTCTCCCGTTGAGTCAGGGTCAGGGGTCGGAGATAACGGCACCGGAGAATAATCGGCGATCGCAAAGATATACAGGCCGTGGCCCGCCAGCACAGGCAGCCAGGCCAGCGTCACCTTAGCGACCCAGGGCACCCAAGTTGGGTTGAGGGTGTGAAAAAACCACAGCCCAGAGTTGACGGCAATAAAAGCAGCCACATGCACCGCAAAGTTGAGACGGTCTTCTAAGCGGCGATAGGCCGGGTCTTGGCGGGTGGGTTGACGAGGCCAACGGGGCGGCATAGGCCAGAATTTAAAGTTTGTACTACAGCTTCTATTTTAAGGGGCCGGGGCCATTCCCCACTGGCAAATATAGGTGTATATAGCCAAGGCCGCCGCCGTCTGTACATTCAGCGACTGCACCAGCCCATACTGGGGAATCAGCACAGCCCGGTCGCAGGCCGCCGCTACCGCCGGGGGCAGTCCCGTGAGTTCACGCCCCAGCACCAGCACCGTCCGTTCTGGAAACCGCAGGTGAGTTAGGGGCGTAGCCTGGGGCCCTAGGTCGAGGGCAATGGGGGTATAGCCCTGGTGCTGCTGCTCGGTTAGCCACTGGGGCAAATGCTCCCCAGGGCATTCCCGCAGGGGCTGCCACTGGTGGGTGGCCACGGCCCCCTGCCGAAAGAGGCGATCGCTGGCCAGCTTCAAATCGCTCAGCACCAGCGCCTCGAGCCGAAAGGCTTCGGCGGTGCGGCACAGCATACCCAAGTTCATCGGGTTTTCGACCAGGGAGGCACACACCACCAGGGTATGGCGGGGCAGGGTTAGGTACTCGCTACGCCCTAGTGCCATGGCCCACTCAACCCTGGAGACAGGCCGCTCGCCCCCGCCATGCCCCGTCCTCCTGAGTTCTACGCCGGGTCTAGCAGCGCAATGTTAGAGAACACAAACTCCTGCAGGTCGGTGCCACTGTCGGTCACCGTTTCAATGGCGCGGCGAGAGAGCATGTAGTAGCCGCCGACCTCGGTGTATTCGTCTTCAAAGTTGCTGAGGCCACCCTTTTGATCACCGGTCTTAGGGTCGTGGTAGACCGAGTCATAGCGGTGCGACAGATAGCCCGCCCCAGTGTCGTGGCTGCTGAAGGTGTGAATGGTCACAACTACGCCGTGGATGTGGCGGTGCACCATCGAGACTTCTTGGTTGCGAATCTGGTAGCGATCGCCCTCGGCCTTGCCCCCCATTAAAATCTCTACCGATCCATCGGCTAGGGTGTCGCCATAGCGAAAGGTGTTTTGCCCGTGGGAATCTTCAAACCCGCGCCGAACCCGGTGAATCGACACCTCAAACAGTTGACCATGGACGGCCTTTTGGGCCGCTTCGTCGTCAATACCCGTCACGGCAAGCTTGAGGTCAGCGGTCACCGTGGCCTGGCCCCTGTAGGTCTGGCCATTGTGGGTATAGGTCACATCGGCGGTGTAGCCGGGAAAAGCCGCGTCCCAGGTGTAGCGGTTTTCGTAGGCGGCGCGGAAGAAGTCCCGTGCCGCAAGCTGAGTTCCAACCATCTCAAAAAATCTCCCGGTTAACGTTGGTGCACAACAGCCGGGGGCTGCCGCACCATAGCTTCTCTAGCATACCGATTCTCGGCTCCCCTGGCCTCGACCTCGACGAAAGCCGCGAGGACGCGATCGCGTCACAAAGACTAAAAAGTGTATTCTGATTTACAGTATTACCCGGATTGCTTCCCTATCATGGAGAGCCCTAGGCTTGAGTCAGGTCAATGGTACTGCCACCTGAGTGGGTAAATTGCCCCTGGTTTACTTAGAAACCACCTGGGTTTTCCACAGGCCATGGTTTGGAATTGATTTTTAGGGTAGCCCTAGACGCTGCCCTGGCTAAGGGTTTTCACCCTTAGCAACAGTCTTAACTGGCGAAAACAGCACGTTATCCACAGATCTTTTTTCTTCTGTGGATAACGTGGTTGTGTCTATACCGATCATCTACGGCTATCAATGGTAGCGGTTGGAGCAGCGCGCCGTTAAGCAAGTGCCCTTGAGGTTGTCCGCCCTCCGCCAGCATGGTTATCCGTCCCCTGCGGTGCCCTCGGCGAATCGATCGATGGCCAAAAATAGATCTGTCACCTGGTCTGCTGTGGTAAATGGGTTAAGCAGCACGGCCTTGAGCCACCGCCGTCCTCGCAACCTGGGCAGCGATAGAAAAATCTGGTGCTGGTTAAGTAAATGCTGCTGTAGGGCCTGGTTCCAGCCGTCCCCATGGTCGGAGGGCAGCGCCCCAGGGCAGCCCCGAAAGCAGACCACATTCATCTCGGGCTCACTGGCCAGTTCCAGGTAGGGGCGCTGGCGTACCTGGGCCACAAAGTGCTCGGTCAGAGCATAGCTGGCGTCGATGAGTGCCGCGCAGCCAGCCTTACCCAGGTGCGCCAAGGTCAGCCATAGTTTGAGCACGTCGGCGTGCCGGGTGCCCTGCACCGACAGTTCTCCCAGGTTGGCCCAGTCAGCTTCGGCGTTCATGTAGGGGGCTGCTACCCGAAAGTGGCTGTTCAGCACACCCAGGTCACGAAACAGCACCGAAGCACAGGTTTTGGTGACGTACAGCCACTTTTGGGGATTAAAGGTGATGGAATCGGCCTGCTCAATGCCCGCCAAGCGAGAGCGATGGGTGGGAGAAAATGCGATCGCCCCTCCGTAGGCCGCATCCACATGAAACCATAAATCGTGGTGGCGCGCGATGCTGGCGATCGCTGGCAAGGGGTCGATATTGCCGGTCACGGTGGTTCCCGCCGTGGCCACCACCGCAAAGGGACGCTTACCCATGGCCCGGGCCGCCTGAATCTTAGCCTCTAACCCATCCCCATCGATCTGGGCGCGGGCGTTGGTGGGCACCAGCACCACTCCATCAACCCCCAAACCCAGCACCATCGCCGCCTTCTGAATGGAGGTGTGGGCCAGCTCGGAGGCAAAAATCACGGCGGGCGGGCCTCCGGCCAGACCGCCCTGCAGGCAATCAAGCTTGACATTGCGGGCCACGGTCAGAGCCTGCAAGTTAGCCAGGCTGCCGCCACTGGTTAATAGGCCCCCCGCCTGGGCTCCCAGACCAAACATCCGGGCGATCTCTGCCAGGAGCTGGGGCTCTAGCCGCGACAGGGCCGGCGACATTTCGACGCTCAGCATGTTGTTGTTGAGGGCCGCCGCCGCCCAGTCACCCACAATGGAGGCGGTACTGGGCAGGGGGTCCATGTGGCCCATGTAGCCGGGGTGGGCGGGGTTCATCGACTGGGCCATGAGATCGCCCAGCCTCTCTAGCAGCGGTGCGATCGCGATCGGCTGATCGGGAATCCCCGGAAAGTCCACAGCATTGACCTGGGGCAGGGGAACATGACGGGCCGCCCCGGCCAGATAGTCGAGAATTTGCTCGGTTACCCTTTGCAGCACCGCCTCAATGGACGCTCGATTGTGGCCCTGGGGGTCAATAAATGCGTTACCAGGCAGATCGGAGAGCGCCAACGTACACCTCTAGGGTCAGACATGAC
>JAIXUR010000411.1 GCA_027483425.1 Cyanobacteriota bacterium
ATAGGGCACCCTCCTCAGCTAGCGATAACGGTTGAGCAGATCTCCCAGCAAATCCTCAAAGCTGCCGTGGCGACCAAATTCCAGTTCATCAAAGGCATCGGGTGGGCGGGCGCTGGGGTAGCTGGTAGCCCCATAGCCCTGCTCAGCCTCTTTCCAGCGGGCACCATAGCGATCATAGTGGCGGCGCTTGGTACTATCCGAAAGCACTTCGTAGGCTTCGTTCAAGCGTTTAAACTGCTCCGCCGCTGCCCCATCGTTGGGGTTCAGATCGGGGTGCAGTTGACGGGCTAGCTGACGGTACGCCTGTTTGATCGCCCCTAGGCTAGCCTCGCGGCTAACCTTTAAAGTCCCATAGTAGTCCGTAGAGTCTGGGGGAATCGCCATTGTTTTGCCGTCTCACTACCCGCTGGTCAAGGCCCGGTCTTGTTTTTTTACTATACCGAACGCGCCTCGAAAGTCAGCCATCCCCTCCATTGCTCGGCGACATGGCCAACCAGGAAGCTGATCGCAGCTCTCGGGGTTGATGAAATTTTGACCGCTAGCGCATTACCCCAGGTCAATGGGGCCAAGAGCATGGCAGCATAACAACTCACAACGCTGCTAATGCCATGATCACATTTAATCCCAAGTATTTTTACCTGGCGATCGCACTGTTTCTCATCGAAACCCTAATCGCCCTTTTCCTCGACGATCGCATCATCCGCCCCTTGGTCGGCGATGTGTTGGTGATCCCCCTCATCTACTGCTTTATCAAAGCCTTCTGGCCCCTACGCCCCGCCCCAGCAGCCCTACTCGTCTTTGCCTTCGCCTGCCTCCTAGAAGCCCTGCAATACCTCAGGCTTGTCGATCGCCTCGGGCTGCAAGACAACCCACTGCTCGCCACCATCCTGGGCACCACCTTTGATGGCAAAGACATTCTGGCCTATGGGATCGGTGCCGCCCTGGTACTCCTGGCAGAACATCACTGTCTCAAGCAGGCCCCAACCCTGGGCCGCCAACGGCAATAAGTGGGTGGTTGCAATTAAACGTAGGATGGGCAAAGGGCAAAGCCCGTGCCCATCGCCCTGATGATGGGCATGCGATGCTTTGCCCATCCTACGCAGGTTTTATAGTTAATTGCGCCTTCCTACTTAGACCCCATAGAGCCAGGATTAGATACTGTTTGGGATCGACTGAGTGATCGACTGAGCCTATATCCTCTGCGATCGTCCGCCGCTATGCTTCAAACAGAAAAGCAAACAACGGTAGAATAAACGCCGCCAAAATGCCACCTAGGACAACAAATTCGATCACCTTTAACGGAGTATTTTTATTTTTCATTGATTTAATTTAAAGACTTTCTATGGGTACCTAGCGTCGAAATCTACTGTTGAAAGCTTCTCGCACATAGCCTATCCACAGTGACGGCGATTCTTCAGGCCGATAGTTTAGCTGAACCATGGATAACAGCAACGGCACGCCACCTACTTTAATGCTCATAGCAATGTGGACTATGAGCGACAGTAGCAGTACTAGCCAGGCCGTCAAATGTAGACTGTAGGCGAGATGGTAGAGCTCTCCAGCCGGTAGCCAGGCCTCTTGCATCATTCTGCCGGTCACCACCGCAAAGGTTGCGGCTAAGAGCATAACGGTATTTAGCAGCCGTTGAAGATTCACCCACCAGACGGGCCTACCCACTTGATGGGTAATTCGAGACCAAAAGTCAGAAAACAAGAGCCGCCGACTGCCCCAATGGAAACTATAGATAGCCAGGGCGGGAAAAATCAGTAGAAAGAAGAGGCCAAAGGTGCCATGGATCCCTTGGATGTCGGGTAGTGAAGGCAAGGAAACTGAGCCAAACCGCCCATCATAGGTGTTGTACACGAGAAAGCCTGTGATTAAAGCACCCGTGGCAAGGAGTCCACTGATACCGTGCAAAAGCCTTAATACCAGCGGCTGATAGGGAATTGATTTCGACATTTTCGATCGCCAACTGCAAAAAATTGCCTGCCAAAAATTATCATAATCGAAAAAATGCCCCTAGGACAGCCAGGGGAAAATGAACAAAAGATGAAGACTGGAGATCTCAAAAATGATTGAATTATGAAAACACGAATTTGCTTGAATGCCTAAAGTACGCCCCAGCTAAGCCCAAATCATGATATTATTTATCGATGAAGGGGAGTAGCTTTGGGCTTACTTAGTGTATTCCATCTAATTACATATCTCGATCGCAAAAGCTGATGCTGAACGTCGCCACCCATGGCGGTTTAGTTTCATCTCTGGACGAGGTGTTTGGTGGAACTATAGCCCGGTTGTCTGAATCAACATACTGGCGATGAGCCTGGTTCAGACGGTGAATTAGCCTTGTGTCAATTCCCAAGCGAGACCTTCACTGAGTCCACACCTGATGTGGGCTTGGTGGGGTCTTTTAAAGTGTCCATCATGCCCGCTCAGTCCCTACCCCACTGGAGAGGCGCATGCATCCACTCACAGGCTTTACCGCCGGTTTACTACTCATTACCCTGTCTGAGCTGGGGGATAAAACCTTCTTCATCGGCATGATTTTGGCCACCCGCCACCCACGCCGCTGGGTGTTTGTGGGGGTCACCGCCGCGCTGTTTGTGATGACGGTGCTGTCGGTGGCCATCGGTCAGGTGGCTACGGTCTTTCCCCAGCACTACGTCCAGGCCTTGACCGTTGCCCTGTTTCTCGGCTTTGGGTTCAAGCTGCTCTACGACGCCAGCCGCATGGCGGGGCCCGGCAGCCTGGACGACGAACAGGCCGAAGCCCTAGATGCCGTCAAAGAGCGGGAGGCTGGGGTGGCCCAGTGGACCGTAGGCAAGGTGCTGGTGGAGGCCTTTACCCTGACCTTTGTGGCCGAGTGGGGCGATCGCACCCAGTTTGCCACCATTGCCCTGGCGGCGGCCAATCACCCCCTGGGGGTGGTGCTGGGGGCCACCCTGGGCCACGCCATTTGCGCGGCGATCGCCGTCGTCTGCGGCAAGCTGATCGCGGGACGCATCTCTGAGCGATTGCTCACCCTCGTGGGCGGGCTGCTGTTTATTGTCTTTGGTATTGTGGCGGCTGTGCGGTAGCGCGGCCAGAAGATCCCTGAATGGCTTGTCCTACCCCATCGAGTCAAGGGAGAACCCGCTTCAAAAATGCGTTCAAGGGCGAACACCGTTCGCCCCTACTGGGTGGTGCCTCGGAGCACGGCTTCACCATTGATAAACTCTAGACCGTCGAGGGTGAGCCCCGCCTGGGGGAGAGCCAGGTTGATGGTTTCGTTGAGCTGGGCTGGGTCTAGCCCCGTCAACCGCGCCAGATCCGCCAGGGTGAGGCTGACTCGGCCAATCTGCACAGTGGTGTCATCGCCCAGCACCAGACGACCATTGTCGATGCGAGGGCTGCCCTCAAGGCCGATGTAGACGGGGCGATCGCCCAGCATGGGAATCGTACTGAGGGCTGTTTCTAAGGCTTGTCTGGCCTGGGGCGGCAGGCTTTGGGTGGGTAGGTCAGCGGGGTTAACGACCATGCCCCCAGCCACGCGATCGCCCGTAATCGTGGCATTCAGGCCCTCCGCCGAGCCCAGCAGGGAGGAGGCTGCCGGGGTTTGGGCCAGCCCCTCCGCCAATAGCTGGGTGAGTTCGGCCTCGGTGAGGGAAATTTCGACCCGGTTGTTGTCGCCGTAGCGCACCCCCTGGCCGCTGGCCAACTTGTCTCGCAGCAGGTTGCCGCTGCTGGTGCTAATGCTTTGGGCCAAGGCGGTATCAGCGTTGCTGGTACTGTACCAGGCGGGCAAGGCCGTGGCCCGGTTCCAGTAGAAGGCGGCCCCCGCCGCCGCCCCCGCCGCTAGGCCCACCACCAGCGATAGGGTCAGGATGACCATCTGTTTTGTCCCCATGGCCGTTAACCTTTCCTTGAGTACCGTCGAGCCAGTGTAGCGCAGCCCTCCCACCCTAGCAAAAACCTGGGTGGCGATTGCTGTAAAGGCCCAAAAGTGGCCTATGGTAATAGGTGCAACGACGTAGAGAATAGACAGCATGGGCAGTACACAAGGCGTCATCCGCGCAGTCATGCACCTGGGCATGCGCCTGGGGCAGCGGGTTGTGGCCCTGGTGGCGATCGCGCTCCTGACCTTTGCCGCAGTCGGCTGTGCAAAGCCCATTCAGCCCACGGAACTGCTGTCCGAGCCTACCCCCCAGCCCAACCGCCTCACCGGACAACTGGCCGAGGTGTCTCCCCCCGAAACCCTAGAGACCCTCAAACAAATTATCGACGCCTACACCCCCCAGGTGCGCATTCTGAGCCCCCGCCCCGGCGAAGTGCTCGACGACACCACGGTTTCGGTGCGCCTTCAGGTGCGCGGGCTACCTCTATTTAAAGACGACACCTGGCAGCTCGGCCCCCACCTGCACCTGTTCCTAGACAACGAGCCCTACAAGGCCGTCTACGACCTGGCTGAGCCGATTGTGTTTGAGGGGCTAGCGCCGGGTACCCATACCCTGCGGGTATTTGCGTCGCGGCCCTGGCACGAGAGCTTCAAAAACCAGGGGGCCTTCGACCAGCGTACCTTCCACGTGTACGCCCAAACGCCCCAAAACGAGGTCAACGCCAAGGCCCCCCTGCTCACCTACAGTCGCCCCCAGGGCACCTACGGGGCCGAGCCGATCATGCTCGATTTTTACCTCACCAATGCCCCTCTACACATGAGTGCCCAGGCCGAGACCACCGACGACCTCCACGACTGGCGCATTCGCTGCACCGTTAATGACCAGAGCTTTGTGTTCGACCAGTGGCAGCCCATTTGGCTGAAGGGCTTTAAGCCGGGTCGCAATTGGGTACAGCTCGAACTGATTGACGAAAGCGGTAACCCCATCGACAACCGCTTCAACAACACCGTGCGCAGTATCGACTACCAGCCCGGCGGCACCGACACCCTCTCTCGCCTGGTGCGTGGCGAGCTCGATCTCCAGGCGGTGGCGGGCATTATCGACCCCACCTATGTGGGCGCGGCCCCAGATTCAGAGGGCCCAGATTCAGAGGCCCAGGAGCTAGAAGACCAGGCGGGCGCTCCAGAAATAGACGCTGCCGAGGCCCCTGAGCCAGAATCGACCGAGGCTGAGACCAGTATGCCACCAGAGTCCCTGAGCCCCACCTTGCCCCAGGCCGCCCCAGCAACGACTCAATCCGAAACGACCGCGCTAAAGCAGACGCCCGATGAACCAGACTCCCAGGCAACTCCTGGGCTGATTGCCCCCCAGGACGGCCCCAAGCCCAACCCCTTTCTGCTGCCAGAAAAGACCGTAGATCCAGCCGCCACCCCCTCCGACGATCAGCCGGGGAAGAGTGAGCCGGTCTTTGAAGACCTGACCTCGGAAGACGATGGCCAGGCCGATGATGTTGTGCCACCGGTCGAGCCAGCCCCGGAGGATACAGAACCGCGATCGCCCGCAGGTCAATCAGGCGAGGCGTTAGACCCTTCCTCCCCTCAACCCGATGATTCAGACTCGTCAGTGCCAGAGCTTCCCAGTAGTGAGCTACCTAGGGTCACGCCACTAGCTCCTATGGCCCCGGAAGTGCGTCCCTTTATCTAGTGATCTAGTACCCGAAGACACACACCCAGCCTTCCTTCACCCAAGCAAGGTAAGATTTCTCGAAAAGAGTTTCCCAAATGGTGGGCAGTGCCCACCCTACAGCGGCTACAGTCACTGAATTAAAACTGGTAAACCAAGTCCACGTTGAGAACCGTAGTTCTGGCCCACCCTTCGGGAAGCAAGCTACACCCCCAGCCCCTCTCCCAAAGGGCGAGGGAGCCGGAAAAGACTTCAAAGTCACTCTCCCTGGGAGAGGGATTTAGGGTGAGGGTAAACTCTGGGTTTCAAGCTAGACGAGGTTTATCTTCTTTCCTAGAAATCTCCCCAAAAATTTGGGGAAACACAGGTTTCCCCTTCTGCCTTCTGCCTTCTTACTTCTGCCTTTCTAGCGCTCTACTTCACCAGCCGCAGGGTAATCGGATAGCGATAGGCAGTTCCTTCATTGGCCTTGACCGCCGCCATGATGACCAGCACCAGCCACGTAATGCCCAGCACAATCATGATCGGAATCCCGATCAGCACAAAAATCAAGATCCCGGCCACCGCCATGTAGATGGTCATGGAGATGTTGAAGTTCAGGGCTTCCTTAGCCTGGTCGTCTACAAACGACATTTCATCGCGCTTAACCAGCCAAATGATCAGCGGGCCAACAATATTACCAAACGGAATGACTAAGCCGGACAGGGCACTGACGTGGGACAGTGCCGCCCACATCCGCGATTCTGGGTTGGAGTCAGGCAAGTTCATGGTGGGTGGCAGAACGAGGAGAACTGCCGCCAACCTAACTTAAAAAGCAGGATAGAGGCTCTATCCTGCTTACAAAAGTTAGTATTCCACAGCAAAGACGCACTGAGAGCGTCTGGAGAATTTACTCTTCGTCGTCATCCTCGTCATCGGAGGGGTAGAGGAAGCTAGTGGAACGCCCGGTCAGTACAGACTTGCCCAGGGACATGGCCTTTTTGGCCTGGAGCGCTGCGGTGCGCTTCCAGGTAGCACGACGCTGGTCACGCTTTTGTTTGGAGGTTTTCTTCTTGGGAACCGCCATGACAGCAATATTTAAGACTTCACAACCTTTCGACTATAGAGCAAAATGGTGTCTTTGTACAGCCTTGTCGAGCAATTTATAGAGTGGGATCAGGAGTTGGGGAAATTCCCGTCAGCCCATGACTCCAGATTGCTGAAAGCCTGGTGGGACAGTCATCCTGCCTGTCCTAGAGCAATAGGGAGGATGACCATCCCACGTCTATTCCCCATCCGGCCAGCCCAGGGCTAATCGACCGCCAGGGCTCTGGCGGCCTCAAAGTACCTGGCCCACTGGGCCACATCGGGGCTCAGTCGCCAGTCGCTGCGACTCACCGGCACCATCAGAATGGGAATCGCAATGCCCTGGTTGTCGCCCGTTACCGTGACAATCACATCGGTCATCAGGACATCGGCGTCGAAGCTGCGCTGAATAGCGGCCCGAGCGATGATCTCAGACCGCTGCACCAGGGTTTCAAAGCTTTCGCCGGGCTCGCGCACGATCAGCAGATTGACCCGCGAGGTGTAGGCCTGGGCCACAGGGGGGGTAACCAGCGTCGGCACCAGGCCCCCGCCGACCCCGACCAGGGCGGCCAGGGCCAGCCGCACCCAAACAGGAGCGGGCTGGGGTCGAGCGGTTCTCGTTACACCAGTTCTCGTTACACCACTTACTAAAGAGAGGAATTTCATGGCGGCTTGACTCCATGCATCCCCGCAGGATGCCCAAAAAAGTGCCTTAACTGTAGCGACAGAGCCCCAAACCGTCAATAAAGAATTGTCGCTACAGTCGGGCATCCCTGCCTGGCGACCATCCATCGATCCCGCTGGCTCCCAATTGCTCGGAGGATTCCTGGCCGGTTACGCAAACTAGCCATGCAAACCAGCGTCCAGGCGCTACTATGGCAGGTGACTTTTTATTGACCCCTCACCCCAGACCCTCGGGAGGTACGCTACAGGCATGGCAAGCCACTGGCCCGTTATCGTCGGCATCAATCAGTATCAATCGCTGCAGCCTTTGATGTATGCCCAGTTTGATGCCCTCGAGCTGCGCGATTTTTTGGTCAATGAGGTGGGTCTGCCCGTCCAGTACTGCTCGCTGATGACGGACATCTCCTCGATGGTGTACCAGGGGGCGGCGGCCCCCACCCGCGAGGTGATCCTGCAGCGCCTGGCCCAAAGCTGCGATCGCGCTGGCCCCGAGGACACCGTTTGGTTTTTCTTCAGTGGCTACGGGGTGCAGTGGCAGGGGCAAGACTACCTGCTGCCCGTCGATGCCGACCCCAACCGCATTGAGCAGACCGGCATTTTGGTCGAGACCATCCTGACCCGCTTGCGCCAGGGTAATCAGCGCCAGTCCGTTGTCATGCTCGACATGAACCGGCCCCAGAGCAACCTTGGCCCCACCCCCGCAGGGCAAGGGCTCGGGGTTCAGTCTCTGGCGCTAGCCCAAACCCTGGCCATTCCCCTGGTGCTCTCCTGCCAGCCCGACCAGTTTTCCCAGGAAACCCTGGCGGTGCGCCACGGCCTGTTTACCGAAGCCTTGATTGAGGGCATGCGGTTCCACGGGTGTCTCACCCTGGCCCAGCTGGTGACCTATCTGAATCGCCGGGTGCCCGAGCTGTGCCAACACCACTGGCGACCCTTGCAAAATCCAGTCGCGGTTTTGCCCCCGGGTCAGCAGTATGTGATGCTGGTTCCCGCCAGTCTGGTGGGCCAAATGCCCGTTGGGGTGCCCCCTGAGCCAGAGATGTTTGTGCCCGATCCTGGCCCTGAACTGATGGAGCCTTTGCCCCTAGAGCGAATCCCTGGGCCGACCCCTGGGCCCATTTATCCCGGCCCAGTTCCCGCCGAAGACCCGCCCAACGGCAGTGTATCGCCCCCTTGGCCTTCAGTTCAGACGCCCATCACACCGCCGCTGGATCCGTTGCCGCCGCCTACGGTGTTGCCGCCGCCCGTTACTCCGTCCTCGATCACCCCTGAACCGACCCCGCCGACCCCGACTACGGCGGCCAAGGTTAACTGGTTGCCCTGGCTGCGCTGGAGCCTTCTAGCGGCGGGGCTGTTGTTGTTAGGGGTTCTATGGCGCAATCTAGACAGCTTTTTAGGCCCGAAACCCTCTGTGCCCGAGGCGACGCTCCCCGAGGCGACAGCGCCCCCGGCACCGCCCGCCGCTGCACCAACGGCACCGCCTGTGGTCGAAGCGCCGGTCGCGCCGCCGGCAGCGGTCGAGAGCGGCCAGCCGCTGTTTCCCGGCACCGCCGTCAGTGGGGCCGAGGCCCTGGAGCAGGCTAGAAACGCCCTGGCCCAGCGCCAGTTTGGTGAAGCACTGAGCTGGCTC
The DNA here is from genome assembly GCA_027483425.1 of Cyanobacteriota bacterium. GTDB lineage: Bacteria > Cyanobacteriota > Cyanobacteriia > Phormidesmidales > Phormidesmidaceae > Nodosilinea. Next base: position 8,938 of record JAIXUR010000411.1, read on the forward strand.
AACCAGATTCCTGAGCCCGAGCGCCCCCCCGATTACGAGGCCATGGTGACCCAGGCCGAGACCGGCTATGCCAACGCTAGCCTGAACGGCAGCACCGCTCTGGATGAGGCCCGGCAGCTGATTGAGCCCCTGTCGGCCTCACTGTTTAACGATGCCATTGAGCGGGCTCGCCAGGTACCCGTGGGCGACGCCGCCTACGAACAGGCCCAGGCTGACATCCAGCGCTGGGCCCAGGTCATTTTAGATTTGGCCGAGGGGCGCGCGGCCTCTGGCGATCTGGATGGGGCCATTTCGGCCGCCCGACTTGTACCCGAAGACCAGGTCGAAATTTGGGGTCAGGCCCAGAGCGACATTCAACAGTGGGAACAGCGCCGCATTAACCGGCGGCTGCTCCAGGAGGCCCAGAGTGTTTTGCAACCTGACCAAGCCACCTCCTTTCAAGATGCGATCGCCCTGGCCCAGCAAATTCCCCCCAACTACCCTGAATCTGCGATCGCCCAAGACCGGATCGACGCCTGGAGTCGCGATATTCTAGCCATTGCCCGCACCCGCGCCGCCACGGGCCAACTCCCTGGGGCCATTTCCGCCGCCGGTTTAGTCCCTCCCGGCACCAGCGCCTACGACCAAGCCCAGGCCGAGATCCTGCAATGGCAAAGCCAGTAGAGTAAATTCAAAATCCAAAATTCTCCCCATCCCCCATGTTCTCCCCTCCCAACCGCACTCCCCCCGGCCCTGGCCAAGAATCTGTGTGGGACTATCCGCGCCCGCCCCGCCTAGAAGACTCGACTCGACGCATTCGGGTGGTGTTTAACGGCGTTGTCATTGCCGATTCCCAGCGGGCTAAGCGGGTGCTCGAGACCAGCCATCCGCCGACCTACTACATCCCGCCGGAGGATGTGCAGATGCAGTACTTCCAGCCGGTGCCCCGCTCAACGGTATGTGAATGGAAGGGGGCGGCGGTCTATTTCACCCTGGTGGTGGGTGAGGAGCCAGGTGGAGTCGGCGGCCAGCGCGCCGAACAGGCCGCCTGGGCCTACCCTCACCCCACGACAGCTTTTCAGGCGATTGCCAACTACATCGCGGTCTACCCGAGCCGCATGGAAGCCTGCTACGTGGATGATGAACGGGTTCAGTCCCAGCCCGGCGACTTCTACGGCGGCTGGATTACCTCAGACATCGTTGGCCCCTTCAAAGGCGACCCCGGCACCTGGGGATGGTAGAGAATATTTGCCTAAGGATAATAAAGAAAAAAAAAATACCCAAGAATTTTGATTCCTGGCCAGGGCGCAGGGCTCTGCGCCCCTACCGGGGGGTATCTTCTTTTCCAGAAATATCCTACATGGTGGGCACTCCCCTACTCCCCCGCCAACTCCGCCTCCGAACTACAGGCAGGCGCAATCCCCAAAGCGTCGCGGCCGCTGGTCATGATCTCTACGGTGCGCTTTAGCTTGGCCTCTAGGAACTGTTTGTGATCGAGCAGCTGGCGGAGTTTTTGATGTCGAGCAATGGCCAGGCTCAGGGTTGACACTTGCTCCGGCGGACAGGGAAAATGCTGCACTCGGCCATCGGAGTCAAGGCTGCACAGGCGATAGCCCGGTCGGGCCAAGTCTGTGCCAGGGGCCGTTGGCGGAGGCGGAGCATCCACGGTTTGGTATAGCCGTTCCACATAGCCTGAGAGGGCCTGGGGGTCGCCGTGGCGCAGCAGAGCCGTATCCAAGCTGGCGGCGTCGGTGGGCTGCTCTTCTACGGTTTCTAGCCAGCCATCGACAATGGGGCCTTCCATATAGAGGGTCTGAATGCGCTGTAGGGTTTGTTTCAGATCGTGATGCCAGGCTTCGACCGCCAGTTGAATGTCTTGCAGCACTTTGGCGGCTAGGGCAGGGTTGGCATCGTGGCGATGGCGGCTAAAGGTGGGACGCTTGCGGCGGGGGAGCAGGGGCAGTTGCGATGGCTGGGCCTGAACCGGAAAGGGGGCTAGGGGCACAGACGCAGCGGGTTGGGTGGTCAGGGTTGGGCTGGGAGCTGCGGCTGTTTCAGGGTCAGCGCTAGGGGCTTTGCTGGCCGCTCCGCCAATGGTAAACGAGACCGATGATCGCTGGGCAGCACGCCCCTCCCCCGTGCCCTTAGCAGGGGGGACTACGGGGGGCAATTCCACAGAGTCAGGGGAGGTATCCATAGGGTGTGGCAAGGGACTAAATCAAGTCAAGAACGATAGGCTGAAAGCCAATTTTATCGGTAGCTACCCTAGAGCACTTGGGGCACAAAATATAGTCAAGCACCGTCTGCCTCAATTTATACCTGATTAACTAAGTTTTGAAGTTTGAATTTTGGGTTTTAAATGGTGTGATTAACTCAAACCTCGAAATTTACTTGCCTAATACCAAATCCGAGTCATATAACCCCGATTACAGAAAGGCCAATCCGTAGGGGCGAATGGCATTCGCCCTAAACCATTTCGGGGGTAGCCAAGTCGGATTTGGTATTAGAGGTTGTTTGAAAAGAGCTACTTCAGGTGAAATTCGCGAGATCCCTGGCTCTGGAACAGCCGTAGCCTCCCTGACGGGTATATTCGATGCATAGGCCACGGCCCTGGGGCTCTCCATGGCCGTCCCCACCGCCTGAGGTCTAAACGCTAGCCACGCTCTAGCAGCAGGGTGACAGGCCCATCGTTGTGAATGTTGACCTGCATCATCGCCCCAAACTGGCCCGTCTCTACCCGCAGGTTGCTGGCCCTGAGCAGGGCCACAAAGTCGTTGTACAAGGCCTCCGCCTGGGCCGGTGGTGCGGCTCCCTCAAAGGAGGGGCGCCGCCCCTTGCGGCCGTCACCGTAAAGGGTGAATTGGCTGATCACCAGAATCTCGGCCTGGATATCTTGCACCGATAGATCCCAACCAGTGCTCCCCGGCGATGGAAACAGACGCAGGTCGAGACACTTGCGCGCCATCCAGGTCAACTCGGCGGCGGTGTCGGTAGGGGCAATGGCCACCAGCAGGTTTAGGCCTCGGCCAATCTGCCCCACGACTTCACCCGCAACAGTCACGCTGGAGGCGGTCACCCGCTGCACTACGACTCGCATTCGGCCTTAGCCTGGGGCGCAAATTTTTCTTGCCATACCGTTCGAATGCGCTCGGCTGCCTCGACCATCTCAGGCGCTAGGGGCGGCTTGCCCAGGGTACGAAACACCTGGAGCTCTAGGCCCTTGAGCCCCAGCTCTTGGGGATGGTGATGATCGGGGTAGCGGGGTTGGAGGACAAAGTGCACATGGTAGGGGGGCTGATCGACCCAGAGACTGACATAGACCCGCTCAGCGGCCATAGCCAGGGCGATCGCCTCCGACAGCTGCTGTAGAAAGGGCCCTAGGGAGGCCGACTCGGCCACCGACAGATCCCAGAGATTTTCCCGGTGGGCGCGGGTCTTCAGAACCACCGATCCCAAACCATAGGGGCCGACGCAGTGGTCAGCCACCCACCAGGGGTTTTCAGCAATGGTGCCGCCGGGTACGGGATGGGTGCCCGCCATCATTTGGCAGGCTAAGCAGTCGGGATGTAGAGCGGGTAGGATTCCGGTTTCGGTCATGGCGCCAGGGAATAGCGATATATTGTTGAAATGGCCGCGCCTAGACCTTAACCAACACGCGATCGCCATCAATCTTGGCCTCAAAGGTGCCCAGGGGCTGACGGGTAGGGCCGGAGTTGACCGTGCCATTGGCATTAAAGCGTCCACCGTGGCAGGGGCAGACAAACACTCCCTGGGCGCTGTCCCACGCTACCGTACAGCCCGCGTGGGTACAGACGGCACTCACCGCAACTACGGCCCCTGGGGACTTGGGGTCACGAATGACCGCCACATTTTTGCCTTGCACATCGCCGTTGGCCAGCGCCCCCTGGGCATCCAGGTCGGCTACGGTGCCCAGGGAGACAAACCCGTCGTTGCCACCCGCTCCCCCCTGGGTCGAGTCAGCTTGGCAGGCAGCGATCGCCACCGGCAATGAGCTAGCTAGCAGTCCTAGCCCCATCAGATTGGTCAAGTCGCGACGTTTCATGGGCGGTGTCTTCCGTTATTTGCCAAATCCCTGGCCTCGCTTCAGCGAGGGTACGCCCAGACAGGCGTTGATCTGTGCTCGGAGAACATCGTGATCTAGGTTTTGGCCAATCAGCACCAGCTGGTTTTTGGGCGCGCCCTTCCACTCGTCATCATCGAGGGAAAAGCGCTTGCCGCTGAGGTGAAAGATATGGCGCTTGGGGCTTTCGTCAAACCAGAGAATGCCTTTGGCCCGAAACACTGACTCAGGCAGTTGGTTATCTAAAAAATGCTGAAACTTGCGAATGGCAAAGGGGCGATCGCTGGCAAAGGAGAGGGAGGTAAACCCGTCAATGGCCAGGTGGTCAGACTGGTGATGCCCGTGATCGTAGGCCCCATGGTCGTGGGCAGCATGGTCGTGCTCACAGTGGCCATGGTCGTGGTCACAATCGCTGTGGTCATGGGCCTCATGGTCGTGGGCAGCATGGTCGTGGGCAGCATGGTCATGGCCCTCATGGTCATGGCCCTCGTGGTCGTGATGGTCGTGGTCCACTTCGGTGCTGTCGTGGCCAAAATAGTGGTCCGACTCAAACAGGCCCACGCTCAGAATCAGCGGTAGCGGCACCACCGACTTGGTGGTGCGCAGAATTCGCGCCCCCGCTTTAACGTCACGAATTTTCACTTCCAACAGATCCAGGTCGGCCTCGTCGACCAGATCAGTCTTATTGAGCAAAATAATATCGCCGTAGGCAATCTGGTTATGGGCGGCCTGGCTGTTAAACAAATCTAGGCTATAGTTCTCGGCGTCTACCACGGTAACGATGGAGTCGAGCCGGGTCATATCCCGCAGTTCGGTGCCCAAAAAAGTCAGGGCAATGGGGAGCGGGTCAGCTAGTCCCGTGGTCTCCACCACCAGATAGTCAATTTTGTCCGGGCGTTCTAGCACCTTGTACACCGCTTCCATCAGGTCATTGTTGATGGTGCAGCAGATACAGCCATTGCTGAGCTCGACCATGGTGTCGTCGCTGTTGCCAGTGGTAACCAGAAGCTCGTTGTCGATGCCAATTTCGCCAAACTCGTTCACCAGTACAGCGGTTTTGAGGCCCTCCTGGTTCGTCAAAATGTGATTTAGCAACGTGGTTTTGCCGCTGCCCAAGAAGCCGGTAATGATGGTGACGGGCAGGCCGTGTTTGGTGTCATCCATAGCCTGGGGCTGGATGGGGGGAGCAGCGGTAGACATGGGTGCGGGTGGAATACAGGACACTCTCCATACTAGCGATGATTCTTAAGGAATTGCCCCAGGGTGCAGATTGTTTAAGGGGGCAAGTTGGCGAAGCTCTGCCAACGGAGCAGCGTGCCGATGACTACAGCGCCCCTTAACCAGTACAATTGCATTAATATTGCTTCTGGAGACGGCCCATGCCCCCTAGTCTCGATACGGTTACTCGCTGTGGCTGGGTTCACGATGACCCCCTAGAGATGGCCTACCACGACCATGAGTGGGGGGTGCCGCTGCACTGCGATCGCAAACATTTTGAGTTCATCATTCTCGATGGCTTTCAGGCCGGGCTCAGCTGGATCAACATTCTGCGCAAGCGGGAGAACTTTCGCGCCGCCTTCGACGGCTTTGACCCCGAGGTAGTCGCCCGCTACGACGCCGCCAAGCACCAAGCACTCCTGGGAAATGCGGGCATTGTGCGCAACCGCCTCAAAATTGCGGCGGCTACCCTCAATGCCCAGGCGTTTCTAAGGGTGCAAGAGGCCTTTGGCAGCTTCGACCGCTACATTTGGGGCTTTGTCGACGGCGAAACCGTTCAAAATGCCTGGCCTCGGTTAGCGGATGCGCCCACCCATACAGCGGCCTCCGATGCCATGAGCAAAGATCTGAAACAACGCGGCTTTAAGTTTGTGGGCACCACAATTTGCTACGCCTATATGCAGGCGGCCGGCATGGTCAACGACCACACCGTAGACTGCTTTCGCCATCGGGAGCTAGGCTAAGAGGTTGTTTGAAAAGGGTTGTCCCAGGCATAGTTTGCCGCCAACAGACAGCAAAAACGCTGAATTTTGAGGACATTAGCCTAATCCATAGATAAAATCAGAGACGCTCTTTGGCTTTTCAAACAACCTCTAAGGCGGGGCAAGGTGGGAGGGCTCCGGCTTTTGTGAATACCAAATCCTGCCTGTCTTAACCGGGCAGGCGAGACGCCTACCCTACCAAGCCATGAACATTCGCTGGTAGCGAACAGCCCGCCTACTCTGGGCCCAGGTGAACTTACCCAGAGGCCTGTCCGTCGCGTCGGCCCAGTTCAT
>JAIXUR010000524.1 GCA_027483425.1 Cyanobacteriota bacterium
AATCTGGGTCTCGAATAGCCCACCCTCGCCCTGCTTCAACCCTTGCGATGCGTTACGAGCCAGTCCTAGAGCAAGGGTTTTGGGATAAGTCGGTATAGATCCTAATAGAATCCTACAAAACGAGCATGGCAGGATTCGAACCTGCGACCCCTAGAACCGGAATCTAGTGCTCTATCCACTGAGCTACATGCCCTTAGGCTAAGTTATTCTAGCACCTGTCAGCAGCGTTATGATGGGAACTCATTGACCCCGTCGATTCATTCCTATGCCCCAACCTATCGACACCCCTACCGAAAGCCTAGACGCCGTGGCGGCTGCCCTCAATCAGGAGGCGGAGAAAGGGGGACTTTCTGAAGAGCAGTATCGACTCAAGATGCAACGACGGCAGGAGGTGCAGCAGCAGCGCATCGCCGATCGCAACGTGGAAAAGGGGCTGATCATTATCAACACGGGCAACGGCAAGGGCAAGACCACCGCCGCCCTGGGCATGGTGCTGCGATCGCTGGGGCACGGCTACCAGGTGGCCATTGTGCAGTTCATCAAGGGGGCCTGGGAACCGGCGGAAAAAGCCATGCTGGAGCGCTTTGGCGAGCAGCTCACCTTCCACGCCATGGGCGAAGGGTTTACCTGGAATACCCAAGATCGCGATCGCGACACCCAAACCGCCCAGGCCGCCTGGGACATGGCCCTGGCCTATATTCGCAACCCGGCCTACAAAACCATTCTGCTGGATGAAATTAACATTGCCCTCAAGCACGGTTTTCTCTCGGTCGATCAGGTGCTGGCGGGGCTGGCGGAAAAGCCCGAGCTGACCCACGTCATTCTCACCGGGCGAGGCGCTCCCCAGGCGCTGATCGATCGGGCCGACCTGGTCACCGAAATGACCCTGGTGAAGCACCCCTTCCGCGAGCAGGGGGTAAAGGCCCAGCCAGGCATCGAGTACTAGGAGATTTCTGAAAGAGAAGATACCCCGGTAGGGGCGCAGAGACCTGGGCCCTGGCTAGGAATCCAAATCCTGCGGTATTTTTGGGGCCAGAATTGTCCTTCGTGCCCCAGAGCCGGGAGCAAAGGTGCGATCGGGGTGGGTCGCACAGTATTATCAAAGGGTAGGTGCCTGGATTTTCGTCCCTCTGCAATGCCGGTTAAGGAGGCTCTATGCAAATTAGCACTCGCCAATCCTACGATGTGCTGGTGGTGGATATGGAAGGTCGGCTGGATTCGAAATCTTCGGGTTACAGTTACGACGAAATGGTGGCCATTGCCCAGGGCAACACCAAACAAGTGGTCGTTAACCTGGCCCAGCTGGAGTTTATTACCAGTGCCGGGTTACGGGTGCTGCTAATGGCCTCTAAGCTGCTCAAGTCGGGCGGCGGCGACCTGAAGCTGTGCAACCCCAACCCCCTGGTGAAAGACGTGCTCGAAACCGCTGGCTTTGATAGCCTGATTCACCTCTATGCTACCGAGGCTGAGGCGGTCAAAAGTTTTAGCTAGAGCTGAGATTTTTGTGGGGGTCTGTTTGGGGGGCTATTTCCATTGCTCCTTAAATTTGGAGAGGGCATCTTTATCGACGGCAAAGTTGAGCAGCTCACCCTCCACATAGGGCACCCCCAGGTATTGAAAGGCCAACATGGTGATGTCGTCAGACTGCTCACCATCGGCTCTAAACTGGTTGACCTGCTCGGTGGTGAGGGCGATCACCTCGGCGGGGGAGGTATAGGACTGCGATCGCAACAGTTCCACAAACCGCTGATCCGAGAACAGGTTTTGCTGTGGATCCATGGCTTCGGTGACGCCGTCGGTGTAGATCACCACCAGATCGCCAGTGTTGAGCATCACCTTGTTTTCTTTATAGGTAATGTCTTCCACAATGCCAATGGGGGGGCCGTGGCGCTGGTTGAGCGCCTCTAGGGAGCCATCTTGACGGCGCAGGTAGGGCGGATTGTGGCCCGCGTTGGCGTAGACCATCTCGCCATTGAGCAGGTTGAACACCCCAAAGAAGATGGTGGTGAACATGCAGGACGGGTTATTGTCGCTGACGATCTGGTTGACGTGGGTGAGCACGTTGGCTGGCGAGAGATCGATGTAGGACTGCGACTTGATCAGGGTTTTCATCACCGCCGTAAACAGGGCGGCGGGCACCCCCTTGCCCGAGGTGTCACCAATGCAAAAGCAAAATCGATGCTCTCCCAGCAGGTACGACAGCTGCTCCCGGAGAAAGTAGCAGTCGTAGAAGTCGCCCCCCACCTCCTTCGCCGGTTGCAGCATGGCCCCGATGGCCAAATTTTTACGGTTGGGCAGGCTGGCTGAACCCAGGGTGAGCATATCCATCTGAATGCTGCGGCCAATGCGCAGCTCGCTCTCCATGCGCTCCTTGGCGGCGGTGGTTTGGGTCAGGTGCTGGACCGACTGCTGTAGCTCGGTGCCCAGGGTTTGCAGTGCCTGGGCCAGTTCGCCAATGGAACCTGGCCGCTCTAGGGCGATCGCCGGTAGGGCGGCGATGGTTTGCAGCGTGGCCCCCGGTAGCGGGACATCTGGCCGCACCACACCGTTAACCCAGGATTTCAGCGCCTGTAGGGGTGGCTCAATCTGCTGGGCAAACCCGTAGGCGGCGGCCACGGCCACCAGCGCCAGGCCGATGCCCGCCAGAACCGGATAATCGGCTAAATAAATGCCTGCCATTAGCCCTAACCCCGCCATGGTTACGGCTAGGCACAGTGCTTTAGAGGCAATGGTCATGGGTGAGCCCGATAAGGTGTAGTCCTCATTCTGAACTGAAAAAGAGATGACCGCCCGTTTGTTAAATTTTCCTTAATTACTGAGCTAGTTCCAACCCATGACTCATCCAGGATCTGGCTGTGACCGGCCCGCTGGGCTGAGTTCAGGGGCCTTGGGCGGGATATTTTATTTAGTGAGATTAGGTGAAATCCTTTTTAAGGATGTCGCACCTAGGTTGTATAGCCCTAGGGGAGCACCAGTGCGGTCAGGCATATTTTTAAACCCACCTTACCCTTTCCTTAAAGTGGGGGGCGGTACTATAGCGACACTGATACCCAGGAGACACCACGATGGCCTTTGACCTCAGCACCCTTGAGGATGGTACAAAACTCGCTACGTTTGCCGGACGGCTAGACATGACGGCTACCAATGAAATGAGCGACTCCTTTGCCTTTTCGGTGGCCAACAGCAAAGGCTCTGCCATCGTGGATCTGTCTGGGGTGACGTTTTTGGCCTCCATTGGCATGCGGATGCTGATTTCGGCGGCTAGATCCCTCAGTAGCCGGGGGTATAAGCTGGTGTTGCTGAGCCCTACCCCCGAGGTGAAAGAGGCCTTGGTGGTGGCCGGGTTTGATGAACTGATTCCCATTTGCGATGATAGGGATGCCGCCATGGCGGTGCTCAACGAACCTACCCCCTAGGAAGTAAGACGGCCCATGGCTCCTAGCCGCCCTGACGATAGCCCAGCGTCACCCCCTGGGCTAGAAACCCTTGAGATTATCAACCGCCTCAGTCAACTGGAGGTGCTCAGCGATTGGGTAGCCGATGTGGCGACCCGCCTCGGGTTGTCGGCGCGGGTCAGCTTCCGGCTCGACCTAGTGTTGGCGGAGGCAGTGACCAACGTGATCGAAAACGCCTATACCGATGGCATCGATCACAAAATTTTCATTCAGGTGGAACCCATTACGCCCCTGCTGGCGGTGACCATTCGTGATGACGGGCAGCCCTTTAACCCCCTCGATCATCCTGAAGTAGTGCCGCCCAAAAGTTTGGCAGAGGCTAGGGCCGGGGGGTTGGGTATTCACTTAATTCGCAGCTATGCTCAGGAGTGCCGCTACGAACGGCAGGGCCAGGAGAACCAGTTCACCATTCTGCTGAATAGTGTGGACTGATGCTGAGCTGAAATCACGGCTAGCGTGAAAGGGTAATTGACTGAATGCCGGGCCAACGCCAGCCCGTCAACCCATCAGACGGCCAACCAAATCGTCGTGATACAGTAGCTAAGACAACCTCTAACTAGTTATGGGAAAAATTATTTCCGTCCACTCGTTTCGGGGGGGCACCGGCAAGTCTAACCTAGTGGCCAACCTAGCGGCATCCCTGGCGGCCCAGGGCAAACGTATTGCTGTGGTAGACACCGACCTTCAATCTCCCGGCATTCATGTGCTGTTCAACCTCGATCTAAAGGAGGTTACCTATACCCTGAACGATTATTTGTTGGGGCGGTGCGCTGTGGAAGCCCCGGTTTTTGATGTCACCCAGTCGCTCGCCCCTGAGCGGGGTCAGCAAATTACGGCCCACAGCGGGGCGATCTACCTGATTCCGTCCAGCATGAAGGTGGATGAAATCACCACGATTTTGAGCGAAGGCTACGATATTGGTCTCTTGACCCAGGCCTTTCAACAGTTGGTGAACCAGCTGAATCTCGACTTTCTGCTGATTGACACTCACCCCGGCATTAACGAAGAAACCCTGCTGTCGATCGGGCTGTCCGATGCCTTGGTTGTGATTCTGCGCCCCGATCAGCAAGACTTTCAGGGTACGGCCCTAACGGTGCGGGTGGCGAAACAATTGAAAATTCCAAAACTGGGTTTAGTGGTAAACAAACTGCTCCCCGAGTTTGATCGCGACGACGTCAAAGCCACTATGGAAAAAACCTTTGAGGCTCCGGTAGTGGGTATCCTAGGCCTCGAAACCGACATGATTCGCCTGGGCAGCCGCGACCTATTTTGCCTCAAGTTTCCGGGGCATCCCCTGAGCCAGCAAATTCATCAAGTGGCTCACTGGCTGGCCTGACCCTGTAAGCCCAGCGCTGCTGGCGTATCTCCTGGTGACCTGCCGTGACTGATCGTGACCTGCCGTCTTCCCAGGGTTCAGCCGTGGGACCAACCATGGCCCAGCTTCTAGCTCTGCCGCCCCTAGAGCGGGATCTGGTGCTGTGGATACAGCGTCAAACCGCCTGTACCGCTGAGGCGGCCCAGGCTTTTTTGGGTCAAGACGAAGCGACAACCCTAGAGATGTTGCAGACCCTGGAGCAGCAGAGCTATCTGGTCTCTCAGCTCAGCGCCGAGGGTGTCTCGACCTACCAGGCGGGGCTGATTTCAATGCGGCAGCGTCGCCTGGGTCTGGCTGGGCCCTCGGCGACGCCATCCCCCTTTAAGCAGTGGACTCAGCCCTTGGAGTAGGTGTAACCTCTAACGGCGTTCCAGCGTAAGGACTGGATGGGCTGAGGCGCGTCAGCAAGCCTACTCCCAACCTGTTCATGAGAGCCGCTTCTTTTACATGAACTTTTCGCGATCGCAACGAACCAATCAACTTCTGGGTGTCCCCCACCGCTCA
>JAIXUR010000248.1 GCA_027483425.1 Cyanobacteriota bacterium
CAGCGGGCCATGGATACCACCGGTAAGGAAATGCTCGCCCCGATGCTGTGGGATTTGTTTGAGCAGGAATACCTGGGGGCCAATGCGCCCTTTAAGTACGTCACCCACCACTGGCGCGACGACACCAGCCCGGCGGCGATCGCCACCACCCTCGACTGCAACGGCACTATCCTCCATCGAGCAGGCCAGGGCAATGGCCCCATCGACGCCTTTGTGGATGCGCTCAATCTGGAGATTCGCGTCCACAGCTATGAGGAGAAGGCCCTGGGCCAGGGCAGTGATGCCGATGCGATCGCCCTGATCGAGATCGCCGCCGACTGGCTGGAGGGCACCATCCACGGGGTGGGCATCCACAGCAGCATTGTCACGGCCTCGCTGCTGGCGGTGTTGAGCGCGGTCAACCGGGGCCTCGCTACCCTGCCCCCCAGCCAACGACAGGCGATCGTGCCGTTGGCGGCCACTCCGTCAGGGGTGCTCTCGTAGACACGTCAGTGCCCCGGTTTTTGGATCAAAACCGGGGCACTGACCGCTGACCCTGGGGCCGTCAGGGTCAGCGGTCAGCGGTCAGGGTCTGGGCGATGGGATCGATGTCAACCTAGTAGTCGAAGTCGCCGCCCATGCCTGCGCCTGCACCAGCAGCCGGGGCCTTGGGCTCGGGCTTGTCAACCACAATGCACTCGGTGGTCAGCACCATCGAGGCGATGGAGGCGGCGTTTTGCAGCCCAGAGCGGGTCACCTTAGCGGGGTCAACAATGCCAGCCTCGAACATATCGACAAACTGGTTGGAGGCGGCGTCGTAGCCAATGGTGAAGGCTTTCTCCTTCACCTGCTCAACGATCACGGCCCCGTTAACCCCGGCATTCTCCGCTATACGGCTGAGGGGGGCGGTGAGGGCGCGGGTGACAATTTGGGCCCCCAACAGCTCTTCGCCGCTCAGGTTGGCGATCGCCCAGTCGGCCAATTGTGGGGCCAGGTGGGCCAGGGTGGTACCACCGCCGGGGACGATGCCTTCTTCCACGGCGGCCTTGGTGGCGTTGATGGCATCTTCTAGGCGCAGCTTGCGGTCTTTCATTTCGGTTTCGGTGGCCGCCCCAACTTTGATCACCGCTACACCGCCAGACAGCTTGGCCAGACGCTCCTGGAGCTTCTCCTTGTCGTAGGTGGAATCGGTTTCGTCAATCTGACGACGGATCTGCTCGCAGCGGGCTTTCACCGCCTGCTCGTTGCCGTCGGCGACGACGGTAGTCGTATCTTTGGTAATGGTGAGGCGGCGGGCGCTACCCAGCATATCGATCTTCACGGCCTCGAGCTTGAGGCCAGTGTCTTCGCTGATCACTTGGCCGCCCGTGAGCACGGCGATGTCTTCGAGCATGGCCTTGCGGCGATCGCCAAACCCAGGCGCTTTCACGGCAGCCACGTTCAGCACGCCGCGCATGCGGTTCACCACCAGGGTAGCCAGGGCCTCTTTCTCAATGTCTTCAGCGATGATCATCAGAGGCTTGCCGGAGCGGGCCACTTGCTCCAGCACGGGCACCAGGTCTTGCACCAGGGTGATTTTCTTGTCGGTGAGCAGAATGTAGGGCTCATCCAGTACCGCTTCCATGCGCTCGGTGTCAGTCACAAAGTAGGGCGACAGGTAGCCCTTGTCGAAGCGCATCCCTTCGGTGACCTCCAGCTCGGTGGTCATTGACTTGCCTTCTTCCAGGGAAATGACGCCTTCGCGGCCAACCTTATCCATGGCGTTGGCGATCATTTGGCCGACTTCGTCGTCGTTACCGGCGGAGATGGCCCCGACCTGGGCGATGGACTTGGAGTCGCCGACCGGGCGGGCGTGCTCGGCGATTTTCTCGACTAGGAAGGCGGTGGCCTTGTCGATGCCACGCTTCAGGGAGATGGCGTTGGCTCCAGCCGCCACGTTGCGTAGACCTTCTTTGACGATCGCATGGCCGAGCACGGTCGCGGTGGTGGTGCCGTCACCGGCTGCGTCGTTGGTTTTAGAGGCCGCCTGGCGCAGGAGAGCGACGGCGGTATTTTCAATGTGATCGTCTAGCTCGATTTCCTTGGCGATGGTGATGCCATCGTTGATAATTTGGGGTGCCCCATACTTCTTCTCGAGCACCACATTGCGACCCTTGGGCCCAAGGGTGACGGCAACGGCCTCGGCCAGAATATCGAAACCGCGCTCTAGGGCACGACGGGCATCTTCGTTGTAGGTAATGGTTTTAGCCATGGGTCAGTAATCCTCTTTGCAAGGTTGAACAAACAGCTTTGAGTTGAGGTTTTTGTAGGGGCATTGCACTGCAATGCTCCCTACGAGGTATCGGTTTCGAAGCGGGGTTGTGTGACTCGGATTTGGTATTAGGCTCATCCTCATTCCTGGGGGGGATGACCTCACCAAAATCGCAAATCGCAAATCCAAAATCCAAAATCGCCCTAGCCCAGGGCCGCCAGCACATCAGATTCGCGCAACAGCACATAGTCGTCGCCACCGAGCTTGATGTCGGTGCCAGCATATTTGGAGTAGAGCACCCGGTCGCCGACCTTGACCTCCATGGCTTGAAATACGCCGTTGTCGTCGCGCTTGCCGGGGCCCACCTGCACCACTTCCCCCACCTGGGGCTTTTCCTTAGCGGTATCCGGCAGCAAAATGCCGCCAGCGGTTTTTTCTTCGGCTTCGCTGACCTTAACCAGAATGCGATCGCCCAGGGGCTTCACAGTAGACACACTCAGGGTGACTGCGGCCATAACGTACCTCCAAAGGTTTGCATCGTGAACGTTTAAAGAGATAGGGGCGTTAGCACTCTCGCCTCCTGAGTGCTAATTTAGCCGCCCAAAAGTTCCTAAGGCAATTCTCTAGCAGGTGTGGTTTGCCGAACGTGGCGAGGGAGTTTGCCTCACCAACGGGCTGTTCAAACCTCGGCTAGGTCTGCCATTCCCCAAACACAATCGACTGTGCTACCTTGCCAATTCGCCCTAGGTCCTCGTCCAGCATGGGTGGCCACGAGACCCCGGCCTGGCGTCCCTGGGTGTAGAGCTGGCGACTTTCGTAGGAGAGAATAAACAGGGCCTGGACGAGGCTGCGATCGAGGGTGGGCTCGCTCTTCAGCCCTTCAAACAAAACCTTGAGGGCGAGCAGCAACGAGGTCACCTGGCCCGGCACTGGGGGTTTGCCCTGGCGCAGGCAGGCAATAAAGGTATCGGGCAGATCGGCACTGGTGCCGAGGGTTTGGCGGACCACAAATTCCCGGGCGGTTTGAAAATCCATAGGAGTAACGATCGCTCAATAAGGCGCTCAATAAGGCGCTGAATCGGGTGACTAGGCCCCGCGCGTGCTGACTCAGGGGATGACATCTCTGTCTGCCCCAGTCTACCGCTTGGGCCAGCTTTCGGCTGCCCGGCGCATTCCGATTGCCCCTAGGGCGCTGATAACCCACGGGCAGATTGGGGCAAGCTGAGCGTGCATGACGCCAGTCTTAATGGCTGCCAGTCCTTAACCCAGACCCACCTAAGAGGTTGTTTGAAAAGCCAAATAGCGTCTCAGACTATACCTTCGGAGTGGGCTAATGTCCTCAAAATTCAGCGTTTTTGCCGTCTCTTGGCGGCAAACCATACCTGGTACAACCCTTTTCAAACCACCTCTAAGCGAGTATGACTATTACGTCTCAACCCACGATTCCGTTTGTAGATTTGGCCTGGCAACATGTCCCTTTGCAGGAGGCAATTCATGGGGTCATGAGTGCTGTGATCGCCCAGGGAGACTTTGTGCTGGGCCAGGCGCTGACCGAGACAGTTTGCGCTGCTGCTGCTGCCCCAGCCCTGGCACAGCAACCAGCCCCAGCTGGAATGGATGGACGTCAGCGGTGCCCAACA
>JAIXUR010000178.1 GCA_027483425.1 Cyanobacteriota bacterium
CAGTTCCCCATCCCCCCCTGTACAAAGCTCGACCTAGCCCATCAGATTTGGGATGCCCTGCTTCAAGCCGGGTTTTAGCGGCGCTTGATCCGGCGACCTCAGAGGGGGTTTCCTGAGCATTCTGAGAGGTTGTTTGAAAAGGGTTGTCCCAAGCATAATTCGCCACCAAGAGGCAGCAAAAACGCTGAATTTTGAGGACATTAGCCTACGACCTAGGTATAACCTGAGACTCTCTTTAGCTTTTCAAACAATCTCTGGGCTCGGTTCGGCAGCCAGCCATCCGTTCTGCATGGCGAGGATGACCGCTTGGGTGCGATCGCGCACCCCTAGCTTGTGCAAAATTGAATGCACATGAACCCGCACCGTACCCGTTGTAATGAATAGGGATTGGGCAATTTCTGGATTACTTTTACCCGTGGCAATCAGGGTCAATACCTCTTGTTCCCGTTGGGTCAGCCCAGGGGGCTCGCTCGGGGGAGCAGCGGGGGCCGATAAACCCACCGGCTCTAACCCCGTTCGAATAGTTTGGGTGGCGGTTGCATCCCACCAGGAGGCCCCAGCCGCCAGCGATCGCAACGCCAGAATTAAGGTTTCAGCCGCAATTCCCTTGAGGCAGTAGCCCTGGGCACCGGAGGCCACTAAGCGGTTGATCAGCTCGGGTTGGGAGTGGGAGGTTAACACCAGAACCGGCAGGGTGGGATGGCGCTGCCTCAGTTGGCGGCAGGTTTCTATCCCGCCAAGGCCGGGCAGGCCGATATCTAGCACCACAATGTCGAGGGCATGATGTTCGGCCAGTTCAATCGCGGTTTCCCCATCCTCGGCCTCGGCCACGATATCCAGTTGGGGGTCTGCCTGAAACCGTACCCGCAGCCCCAGGCGAAACAGCTCATCGTCTTCAACCAACAGGATTCGCAGTGGCGGGTTCGACATGGGGCACTACAGGCGAGGAAGCAACGGGCAATTTGAACCCAAACAGGGCCCCGGCGGGTGAGCGGTTCTCTGCCCAAATTGTACCGCCGTGGGCGGCAATAATCTGACGGGAGAGATACAGCCCTAGGCCCGTCCCTTTGGCCTGGCGATCGCCCTGCCCCTGGTAAAACCGCTCAAATAAATGGGGAAACTCCTCGGGTTTGATGCCTGAACCCGTATCCAAAATTTTGACGACCTGATAAGAGGCCTGAGATTCCAGCACAATTTTAATTCGGTCACCGCGTCGAGAATGGTTAATGGCGTTGATCAACAGATTCGTCAACACCCGCTGGAGTTGCAGGGTATCGCCATTGACCCAGAGCGATCGCCGAAAGTCAGAGTCACCGTAACGCAAGGAAATATAGACCCGACGACTGGCGGCCAGATCAAACAAGGCCCTGGCGGTTTCCTCTGCCAAAACATTTAAATCTATCGGCTTTAGATGTAAGGTCAAGCCCTCTGTATCGTTGCGGTAGATATCCAGCAGGGTTTCCAGCAGGTGCAAACTGGTTTGGTGACTGCGGATCATAGTGGCGAGCACCGGGTTCTGGGCCGGGGAAACGGAGCCAAATCGTTCCGATTGAAAGGCTTTTAAGGTTTCAATCGCGCCCAGAATGGGGGTCTTGAGGTCGTGGGTCAGGGTAGAGGTGAAGTCTTCTCGCAACCGCATGAGCTCTTCCTTGGACTGAATCTGAGCCTGCTGCTGGGCCATGGCCTCTTGGTAATAGCGGTTGCGATCGCTCAAAAAGCCGGTTACCAGTAGAGCCATGGTCGCAATGACACGATTAGCGATGGTGGCGATTTCAACCAAGCTGTCATGGGGAATCCAGAGGTTGAGTAGGGTGAGCACCATGGCGATCGCGGTGACCTGAACCGTTCGCCGCCGCTGCAACCGAGCACTGGCCAGCACAATGGGGGCCGTGTAGAGATAGCCAAAAATAAACCCCGGTGGCGTACAAAACTCTAAGAGGAAAACAACAGACACCAGCCCCGCCACAATCCAACCCCAGTTAAATCGCCCATTCTGAGGCGGGGTGTGAAAATACCAGCGGTGAGGTGTCATCTAGATTTCAGGGCTTGTGAACCGAGCCTAATTTCGATCAGGTTCATTCAGAATAGCGAATTTTTATCAGCCCTTAGCGCATTTGGGCGATGTTTATAGCGGTTCCCAATCGGGCGAAATACAGCAACAGCGCTTTTGAATAAGCGTTACAGGCACCTCACACACCCCAGGCCAGCGAGAACGCTATATATCACCAGGTATAGATCACACCGCTTGGCCTCTCCAGCAATGGCGGGAAGGCCCGGAACACCTAGAGTCTGCCCGTTACAGACAAATCTATACCTACCTATACCTGGTTTTTGCGGCAGGCAACGTTAATACTGACAAGAATTGAAGCCATAACTCAGTTGGGTTGAAAAAGCAGGCTTGCAGTTTCAATCTTTTTTGTCTAGGAGCAATTTCAACGTATGTTGCAAGGATGGATTCAGATTGCCTTGACGCTACTGATTGTAGTAGCCATCACTCCCTTCTTCGGTCGGTACATAGCTCGTGTATTTCAGGAGCAGAGAACCATCCTCGACCCAGTGCTTAACCCGGTTGAGCATCTTCTCTATTCCTTAGTGGGGGTACGGGCTCAGGAAGACATGACGGGCTGGCAATACGCTCGGGCAATTCTGTACAGCAACGTGGCCATGGGGCTGCTGATATTTTTCATTATCGCCAGTCAGGGTTGGCTACCTCTTAACCCCACCGGAGTTCCGGCCCCGACCTGGGATACCACGCTGCACACCACGATTTCGTTTATGACCAACACCAACCAGCAGCACTATTCCGGTGAAACCTACCTGAGCTACGCCAGCCAGATGTGGGGGCTGGGCTATCCCATGTTCACCTCAGCTGCGACGGGGTTGGCAGTGGGCATTGCCTTTATTCGTGGTCTGACCGGGCGACCCTTAGGCAATTTCTATGTAGATTTAATTCGAGGTATCACTCGAATTTTGCTCCCGATCAGTATTGTCGGCGCGATCGCGTTCATGGCGGCGGGAATGCCAGAAACCCTAGCCGGGCCAGTGGTGTTGCCCACCCTGGAAGATCCGGGCATCAGTCAGGCGATCGCACGGGGGCCAGTGGCCCACTTTGAAATCATCAAGGAATTGGGCGAAAATGGGGGTGGCTTTTTTGCCATTAACTCAGCGCATCCCTTTGAAAATCCCAATGGGTTCACCAATTTAGTGCAGCTAGTGGCCATTCTCTCCATTCCCAGCGCGCTGATCTATGCCTATGGTCTGTTTGCCAACAACCTAAAGCAAGCCTGGTTAATCTATCTCATTCCCCTCACCCTGTTGATTGGATTCACCATCATTGCGGCGATGGG
>JAIXUR010000505.1 GCA_027483425.1 Cyanobacteriota bacterium
ATATTCCTGTGATCTATATAGGTCGAAAATGAGTAGAGCGGATTTAAGAGGTGCAATTCTAAAATTTGCAACGCTTGTAGAATCTCATATTTCAGGTAGCGATCTCAGAGGGGCCAATGTTGAAGGTGCTAGTTTGGGTGGTGCGAACCTTAGTGGCGCTGATTTAAGAGCGACTAACTTTCGAGAGTCCAGTTTAGTCAAAGCCATTTTTAGTGGAGCAGACCTTGAAGAGGCAGATCTTACAGGTGCTGATATTGAGGAGGCAGATTTTACTGGAACCCAAGGGTTAAGCCCTGGGCAAGTTAAGTTAGCCAAGAATTGGGAGAAAGCAAAGTACGATATGAGCTTTAAAGAGGAATTGAATATTCCTTAATTTCACGATTTTTTAACTACACTCCTTTATATACTTACTATTAGACGGCAAGCTAACACTGCGTGGCAGCGGACGGACAAAAGTTACTGCTGCTGAGTTCGAGTTCATCTGCCGCCGCTGCACTTCACCGTTGGCCTGTCAGCGCGCCTAGCCCTCGCTCCTTCTAGATCCTGCCGTCTAGCCCAGGTGTAACCGCCCAAAACCTGGGTGATTGGCCAAACCCTCGATTCGCCAAGACTGCGATCGCCAACCAGCCCCGTTCCCGTCACATCCTGGCGCTGGCGGGCGATCGCATAAACTAGAGCCAGGTGCCGCGTTGCATTGCATTGCATTGGGCGAATGGAAACTATGGGCGATCGTCCAGACTGCGATCGCTGGCCCAGACCGGTTCAGTTCACCCTCTGGCGCTGGCGGGCGATCGCGTCAGCTAGAGTCAGGTGCCGAGTCCCATTGCATTGGGCGGATGGAAGCTGTGGGCGATCGCCCAGACTGCGATCGCCAGTAAATTTCACTGTTAGGCAGAATTAAACTTAAGAAAAATACGAAGTGCAAGATTGTGACTAAAAAGAGAGTTGTACTTGTTACTGGTTCGACATCGGGAATTGGGATGGCGATCGCAAAGCAACTTGCTGAAGATGGATTTACCGTTGCTTTTCATTCCAAGTCTTCAGTGTTAGCCGGACAATCATTAGCAGAAGCTCATCCTGGGGCATCTTATTTTCAAGCTGATCTGTCTGATCAAAACCAAGCTCGTGATTTGATTGCTAATGTTTTATCACATCATGGGCGGCTAGACGTGTTGGTAAATAATGCAGGGATTAGCGCGACAATTCCACATACATCTCTCAAAGAAGCGACACCAGAGATCTGGCGAGATCTCTATGAAGTCAACGTCATTGCACCTTGGACACTCATCGCAGAGGCTGAAAATGTGCTACGTCAGTCATCTAGTCGTGAATGTCCTAGCTGTATTCTCAATATTAGTTCTCATGCTGGTATTCGCCCGAAAGGAGCTTCAATCCCATATTCTGCGAGCAAAGCGGCTCTAAACCACATGACAAAGCTGCTTGCATTGAGCCTTGCCCCGTTGATTCGAGTAAATGCGATCGCTCCAGGTTTGGTTGATACTCCAATGAGCAAAAATTGGACAGCAGCACGAAAGCTGTGGGAAGAGCGATCGCCAATGGGTCGAGGAGCGCATCCAGAAGAGATTGCACAAGTGGCTTCAATGCTGATTGCAAGTCACTATCTTACAGGCGAGATTTTGATTTCAGATGGAGGGCTAAATCTTACTTAGGAGTCTCCAAATTTCTACCTAAAAATCCCGTTGCACACCGACCGTATCAAGTCTCTGCATTAGGTTCAAGAGACTGTCTACGGCGGGTGAGCGAGGTCGTTAGGCATACCTATCTCGACTGTACCAAGAAACTCTTATTCAGGAGGTGATGACCTAGCACGAGATCGCTTAACCTTGCCGTCAAGATCTCGCAATATATTTGCACCAAGAACATAAGCATATAAACTAGCAGGCTCGAAATGAAATCGTACATCTTTATATGAAAAATCGTGATCTCTGATAGTTTTACTTGTCACCAAGATCGGTTGAGATACACCTAGATTCTTTTTCACAAATTCTATGCAGTTATCCAGTTCGGAATGTGAACCATGAGGGCGATCACTCCACTTAACCTCAACGATCCAAGAAGGTGATTGATTGGCGGCATCTAAATGCACAATATCAATCTCTCCAGTTTTCCATCGCGCGTAGTAAAGTTCAATCATTTTACTGTGTTGCCATTGACTAAAAATAGCGGTTTCCGTCATGGCTCCCATTGCCTTAGAGTTTGTGTCAAGCTGACCAAAGAGAGCAGCCCGCATCGATGGGTTTGTTAAATAGACTTTAAAGCAAACTGCTCTCTTGAACTTTTTGGCGTTTTGATCAATTCTCTCTACCCGGCGAATTAGGAATGCAGCCTCGAGATACTCGAGGTAACGTTTGATAGTATTTTTAGCTACACCAGAGGATTGCGATAATCCCTCGAGACTTACTTCATTGCCTGAATTATACGCCAGGGTTGTGAAAAGTCTATTCAGTTCTTGAATGTCACTAATTCCATAAAGACTTGGCAAATCTCGCAGTAAAACTTTATCAATGATATCGCTTTTGATATATTGCCCAGGATCCTGTCGAATTGTTTCAGAAAAGACAGCTTCTGGATATCCACCAAAGTTTAGATAATTAATGAAGATCTCATTCAACTGATCGATATCTTTAGACACAAACTCATACTTCTTAGATGGATAACCAGAATCTTCAGAGTCATGAATATTCGTCTCTATTAACTCATCTTCTTTTTCTATAAACATCAAGTATTCAGCAAAGGTTAGTGGTGGCAGAATATAGTCGCTAAATCGACCAGCACCAGACTCAGTGCTTTTAAGTCTTAGAGCGGCGGCAGCAGAACCGGTGGCAATAAATCGACAGCTTGGGAATGAATCAACCAGAGATTTTAGATGAACTTCCCACTCACGCAAGTATTGAATTTCGTCAAAAAAGATAAACAGTCCTGAATTGCGATCATGGTTGAATAGCTCCTGGAAATAGCTAAGTATTTTCTCTAATGGAAGCCCCGTATAAATTGGAGTTTCAAGAGAGACATATAAAACATTTTCCGAGCTAATACCAGAATCTAGGAGCAGACGGATAGTGTGATAGACCATGACAGTTTTACCAACACGTCTGGGACCCATCAAAACTATTGCTCGACGCACACTTTTATCCAAGATGTTTTGAGAGAAAGCCTCAAAGTACTTGCGCCGTGGCGTATCTTCATAGATTACTTTCCCCTCACGACCTGTCTCCCACCAAGGATTATCAAATTGAAGGCGGGAGAGGATGTCTTCTTTTGCGATCTCGAGCATGGGGCTAAAGTTAGATGACTAACCTTAGTCTAGTCAAAATCACGACTAAGGTCAATCGACTAATCTTAGCTTGTTTTGGAAGGGCCGAGACGGAAGCATGAATAAGCGTTGCTGTATCTAAAGCCTACCCCTTCGTTGGTGCGGGCGGAACATAAGCTGTAGGCAGGTGTCAGGGTCGTCTGCCGCCGCACAACTGCACCGTTGGACTGCCAGCGCTCCTAGACCTCGCTCGTTCTAGATCCTGCCTTCTCGCCCAGGTGTAGTAGCCCAAATCCTGGGTGATCGGCCAAAACCCCGGTTAGCCCAGACTGCGATCGCTGGCCCAGCCCTGTTCACGTCACCTCCTGGCGCTGGTAGGCGATCGCGTAAACAGGCGAGATAGCCATTGCAGCTCTCTACCGCTAGAACGTCGGTGCAGAAACCCGGTTTCTCGGCCAGAAGTCAAGTCATGCCGTTAGCGCAGCGACGAAGAAACCGGGTTTTTGACCCTACTGTACCGGTACCCTAGGGGCTACCTATGGCATGGGTGTTGCAACAGTACCTGCTGCTGCTGGTAGCTCCTCTGCCATGGGCAGAGCGCTAGCTCCGGCGGCGCTGGGCGGCACCCCAGTTAAATGCTCCGGGTGCATCAACTCCCGTACCTTGAGCACGATCAAATACTCATAGAACGCCTGGAGCGTACACCAGGCCAGCCCAGCTCGGCCATCGCGCCAGCCACCCAAAATCAGCATCATGTAGAGCCACCGAGCCAGGGGGCGCAGGGGCAACCGCAGCGACAGATCCTTCAGCGCCCGCCGTCGCTCAATTTCTGAGCGGCCCCACCACAGCGATCGCCAGTCTACGGTGCCCCCCTGGAGCTGCCGCAGGGTTTCTGTGGCCTCATCGGTGGAGTAGCGGTTGTGCTTCTCGATCCAGCGGCTGAGCCCCTTGCTACAGGTGTAGTGGGGGTAGGTTTCCTGCAAAAAACCGGTGGGGCCATCCACCACCTCCCGCTCGGTGTGGCCGTAGTCGTCGAACCAGACCTTACCCCGCCGCAGCAACCGCAGCTGGTAGCGGGGAAACTGGGTACTGCGACGAATCCAGGTGCCCATGAACATCACCCGCTCGGCCACGTAGTAGGCTACTGGGGCGTTTGGGGTATCATTCTGGGCGCTATTCTGGGCGTCACTCTGGGCGATCGCCCCTAGGCATTCGGCAAACAGCTCCGGCGTCATGCGCTCATCGGCCTCGAGAATGTAGGCCCAGTCGTAGCGGTAGGGCACATTTTCGAGCATCCAGGTGCGCTGCTGGCCGTGGCTGGCAAAGGCATGCTCCACAAACCGCACCGGGTACTGGGTGGCGATGGCTTTGGTGCGATCGCCGCTGCAGGAGTCCACCACAATCACGTCGTCGGACACCAGGGCCGACTCAATACAGGCGGCAATATCCCGCTCTTCGTTGTGGGTCAAGATAAAATATGGGAAAGATTTCAGGAGTCAGGAGTTCGCTTTACTGCTCTTGGCGGACGGTGATGTTTTCGAGGGATTTGCCGGGGGGGAGATCGACAAAGACGCGATCGCCCTCGGCAATACCGTCCACAATCTGGATTTGGTTGCCCACCTGGGGCCCCAGGGTGACGGGCTGAAACACAATCTCGCGGTTGTCCCCCGGCACCAGCACCCCGGTTTCTCCGGCCTGGGTCACCACGGCAACGCTGGGCACCACCAGGGCATCGGCCAACTGGTCGCCAATAAAGGCCACGCTGACGTTCATGTTCGATCGCAGTCTATCTTTGCCTTCGAGCAGCTCAATGCGGACCTGAAACAGCGTGACATTCTGCCGCTCGATGGCCTCGGGGGCCACCAGCGTGACCCGGCCCGCAAAGGTCTGGTCGGGGAAGGCATCGGCCACCACCTCGACCGCTTGGCCCACCTTCAGCAGGCTGACATCGGCCTCGGGCACTTCGGCGAGCACCTCCAGGTCTTCGGCTAGGGCCACGATGGCGGTGGAGGTGGCCGAAGATAGGTCAGAGGCGGAGGTGGTCGGAGTGACAAAGGCCCCCTCGGTGGCAAACTTTTGGGTGACAATGCCGCCAAAGGGGGCTCGAATCAGGGTTTCATCCTGACGGATCTGGGCTCCGTCGAGCTGGGCGCGGGCCTGGGCCAGGCGGGCCTCGGCTTCGGCGATCGCCTCGGGGCGGGGCAAATTTCGCAGGTTATCGACCTGCCGCTGGGCCTCGGTCACGCGGGCCTGGGCCTGCTCTAGGGCGGCCTGGGCACTGCGCTGCTCGCGGGCGGCGGTATCCAGGTCGGTTTCGGCCACTGCCCCCCGGTCAAACAACTGCTGGCGACGGCCTAACTCGCTGATCGCTAGATCTAACCGGGCCTGGGCATCGCGCACCTGGGCTTGGTTAGCTACGACCGTGGCTTCCGCTGCGGCAATTTCGTCGAGGTTGCTGCCCTGGCGCAGGTCGGCAAGGGCGGCTTCGGCCTCGGCGACGGCGGCTTGGTTTTGCTGCACCTGGGCCGCGGTGTCGCGGCTCCGCATGCGGGCGATCAGCTGTCCAGGCTCGACGCGATCGCCCTGCTCCACGTAGAGTTCTTCTAAAATTCCAGCATTCTCGGGGCTGAGGTTGACCGTTTGCACCGGCTTCACCGTGCCACTGGCGGCCACCCGCACCGTCAGGGGCTCAATCGCCGCCTCGGTGGTGAATTCGTCCACGTTGTAGGTACTCTGGCGGCTGCGCCAAACCCCCAATCCCACGGCCCCGGCCACCAGGGCGGCGGCTGTCAACCCGGCCCCCAGCCAAACCAGAGGACGACGGACTTTGCCAATCAAGGGAAGCTGCATAAAGCGAGAGTCTTGCAATTTTGGATTTTGGATTTGTCTGGCAGGCCTAACCCAAGCAGTTTAATTGTAGCGAGTGCAGATCGCCCACTACCCTGGGAGAGGGCATTGGCTATCTAGCTCGCCCCTTGGATTGACCAGGGTGATGGACAGGATTAACGAGGTTGCTATGGCAGACAGTCCCCTTCGGGTTGCGGTTGTGGGTACCGGGTTTGGTCAGAAGGTACATATTCCGGGCCTCCAGGCCCACCATCGCACAGAGGTGGTGGCGGTGTACCACCGCGATCTGGACAAAGCCAGGGCGATCGCAGCGGCCCACCACATTCCCCACGCCTGCGACAGGGTGGAGGCGATCGTGGCCCTGCCCGAGGTGCAGGCGGTGACCATCGCCACTCCCCCGTTTTTGCATTACTCCCAGGCCAAAACCGTGCTCGAAGCGGGTAAGCACCTGCTGCTAGAGAAGCCCACGGCGCTGTCGGGGGCCGAGGCCGAGGCGATCGCAGGGCTGGCCCGCCAGCGCGGCCTGATCGTCACCCTAGACTTTGAATTTCGCTTTGTGCCCGCCTGGCAGCGCCTGGCCGAACTACTGGCTGAGCACTATGTGGGCTCCCTGCGCCTGGTCAAAATCGACTGGACGGTGCCGGGCCGAGCCGACCCCAGTCGGGCCTGGAACTGGTACTCGCGCCAAGACCAGGGGGGCGGTGCCCTGGGGGCCTTTGCCTCCCACAGCTTTGACTACATTCCCTGGCTGTTTGGCCCCATTCAGCGGCTGTGTGCCCGCCTCAGCACCGCCATTCCCCAGCGCCCCGATCCAGCCACCGGGGCACTCAAACCGGTGGATGCCGACGACACCTGTGGTCTCATGCTCGATCTCGACTCGGGTATTCCCTGCCAGGTGGCGATTAGCTCTGTGGCCTACGCGGGGCGGGGCCACTGGGTCGAGGTCTACGGCGACCAGGGCACCCTGGTGCTGGGCAGCGATCACCTCACCGACTATGTCCACGGCTTTCGGCTGTGGGGCAGCCAGGGCGGGGCACCCCTGGCGGAGCTGCCGATTCCCGACCGGCTCCAGTTTCCCGCCACCTACAGTGATGGCCGCATTGCCCCCTTTGTGCGGGTGGTCAACCACTGGGTCAACGACATCGACCGGGGGCAGGCCACGGCACCTTCGATTGAGGATGGGGTGCGATCGCAGCATCTGATGGATCTAGCCCACCAGTCTCACCGGCAAAATACCTGGGTCGAAGTCCCTAAACCCTGGTCCCAGGGGTAGCCAGGGCCCTGGAACCAGGGGATAATCCGCCCAATGTCCCAGCCATGGAGCAAGTGCCCAACGGGTAGCAAAACAGCAATCTTCTCAAAGGGGAGGCGTTGTGGGGTGGGTTTGTGTTCCAATAACAGCGAGATCACCACAGCAGTATTGCCCCTATGGAGTTCAATCATCTGAGTTTTTACGTGGATGACGTGGTTCCCTGGCGCGACTGGTTCATGACCGCCTGGGGAGGGCGTTGGGCGGCTCCTGGGCCTGGCGAGCCCCAGTCTGACCACAGCGCCCTCGTGTATGTGGGCCAGGTGCCGCTGCTGATTGTGGCCGACCCGGCGGTGGTGGGGGCGTACCTCACCCAGCACCCGCCGGGCATTGGCGATGCGGCCCTGCGGGTGCTGGATCTAGCCCAAACGCTCGATCGGGTCGTGGCCGCCGGGGGCACCGTGGTACAGCCCCTGCAAACCGATCCCTGGGGCCGGGGTCGCTGGGGACAGGTACAGGGCTGGGGCTTGCTGCGCCATACCCTAGTTGAGTCGTGGCAGCCGGAAGGGTGGATTCCCACGATCGCCCCTGGCTGCACCCCGCCGCCCCCCGCTCAGCCGGAGCTGATTACCGCCATTGACCACGCCGTGATCAACGTGCCCGCCGGGGAGCTGAGCGCAGCGGTGGCCTGGTACGAGAACCAGCTGGGGTTTCAGCCCCGGCAGCGGTTTACCATCGATACGTCTCGGTCCGGCCTGCGCAGCCAGGTGCTCGCCCACCCCGAGGGCAAGGCCCAGATGCCCATCAATGAACCCGCCACCGACAACTCCCAGGTGCAGGAATATTTGCACTACAACAGGGGCTGTGGCATTCAGCATGTGGCGCTGCACACCCAGGATATTTTGCAGACGGTGGCCCATCTGCGGGCTAAGGGGGTACGCTTTTTGCCGGTGCCCCCCAGCTACTACGAGACCCTGCGCGATCGCCCCGGTTACCAGGCCCAGGGGGACAACCCTTCGGAGTGGCTGCGCCAGCGCGAAGCGGCCATTGCCCAACTACAAATTTTGGTCGATTGGGAGCCCAATCTGCCCCAGGCTCGGCTGCTGCAAACCTTTACTCAGCCATTTCTGACGGTGCCGACGGTATTTTTTGAGCTGATTCAGCGCCAGGTGGTGTGGGTCAACGACGGCGTTGCCCAAGCCCAGGGGTTTGGGGAGCGCAACTTTCAGGCGCTGTTTGAGGCGATCGAGCGCGAGCAGATGAAGCGGGGTAGCGTGACCTAGGCTGCGGGGCAGGGGCTAGGAGAAAAAGGCAAAATTCAAAGGGCTAAGGAACCATCTCGACGCCCTCTGCGACGAGTCTGGACTAGGAGACCTCGGAGGTTTTCAAAACCTCCGAGGTCTCCTAGCGCAGAAAGCTGCTCACTGTCCACAGGGACAGACAGGTGAGTGCCGCCGCAATGGCGTCGGGGCTAGCCCAGGCAAACTGGGCCCCCTGGGGAATCAACAACTGCCCCACGGTAAGTCCCAGGGCCAACCCGGCGGCCAGACCGGCGATGGTGAGCAACACCGATCGCCAAAACTTGTTTTCTTTGCGGTTGAGGAAGTAGATGGCGGCCCCAATGGCCACGGCTAGGGCCAGGGAAGGGGCGGCAAAGCCCAGCAAAGCCAACCCGCCATAGGTGACCGAGGGCCAGAGCACATCGTCACGGCTGGGGGTGTCGACTAGGCCATTGAGCCAGTCAGGGCGGGGGAGGGATGGGGCGGCCTTGGGGGAGGGCAGGGTTTCGGGCAGGTTTTCGGCAAATCGAATGCGATCGGGCACTTTGATTTTGCCCTCCTGGCGCAGCCGCAGCCGCTCCATCAAAATGGCGTCGTAGGCCGCTTCGACGGCGGCCTGCTGTTTGGGTTCTTCAATATATTGATGGACGAGGCGATCGCGGGCCTCCTGAATTTCTTCAAAGGTCGAGGCTTCGGTGATCCCCAGCAGTTCGTACGAATTTTTATCGCTCATCTGCAAAACTCCAAGCCCTCAGACGACTTGACAACAACGGCCCAAATCGATCATCCCAAGCCAGATGACGATAGCTTAAACCCATGCTTAGACCCAGTGTAACCAGCCATCCCGCAAATAGGGAACATCGGCTCCGGCGAAGCACAGCTCCCAGGCCTATCTTACGGCCTGGACGGGGCCGCGCAATTTTTGTTTCCCCAGCCAGGGACTCGATTCACCCCTAGGATGGGGGATAGTTTCAGGGTTTGTCTGACCCCAGAGGTACAGAATGGGTACAACGTTGATAGGGGTTTGGGGCCTGGCTCAACTGTCGCCAGCCGTAGCCCTACCCGGCCAACCCGCCACCAGCGGCAATGTCACTGGGTTGGTCGACACCCTGATTGTGCTGCTGCTGGTGGCCACGGTGGTTGCCCTGATCACCCGGCGGCTACGGATTCCCTACGTGGTGGGGCTGGTGCTGGCGGGGCTCACCGTCACCAAGTCGCTGTTGCCCCAGGCCGTGGGCCTCAACCCTGAAGTAATTCTTAACCTATTCTTGCCCATTTTGATTTTTGAGGCGGCAATCAATACCGACATTAGTCGCCTGCGCAGTACTCTTAGGCCCATTCTCCTGCTGGCGGGGCCAGGGGTGGTGCTGGCGGCGGCGATCACCGCTAGCCTCCTGCACGTCGGCCTGGGCCTGGCGATCATTACCGCTGCGGCCATCGGGGTGATTCTCACCATCACCGATACGGTGTCGGTGATTGCCGCCTTCAGGACTGTGCCGGTGCCCCCCCGGCTGGCCACCATTGTGGAGGGCGAGAGCCTCTTTAACGACGGCATTGCCCTGGTGCTGCTGGCGATCATCACTACCATTTATGTGCAGGGGTCTTTAACGGTGTGGGAAGGGCTACAGCAGGTGGTGATTGCCTTTGTGGGCGGTGGGGCCCTGGGGCTGGGGCTGGGCTATCTGTGCGTGGGTCTGTTCCAGCAGCTGGATGATGCCCTGAGCAATATTTTGCTGACGGTGGCGGTGTCCTTGGGTACGTTTCAGATCGGCCAGGGGCTGGGGGTGTCGAGCGCGATCGCCGTGGTCATTGCCGGGCTGGTGATTGGCGAACTGGGCTTTCGCCACACCTCCGCCTCTACCAAGGTCACCCTGCTCAACTTTTGGGAATACGCTGGGTTCGGGGTCAACACCTTCATTTTTTTGCTGGTGGGTTTGGAGGTCGACCTCCAGGTGCTGCTCCAGACCATTCCGGCGGCGCTGTTCGCCATTGGGGCCTACCAGATTGGGCGCGTGGCGACGATCTACCCCCTGCTGTACTTGCTGCGGTTTTTCGATCGCCCCCTCCCCCTGCGCTGGCAGCATGTGTTGATCTTGGGCAACGTCAAGGGGTCGCTGTCCATGGCCCTGGCCCTGAGCTTGCCGGCCACGCTGCCGGGGCGATCGCAGGTGGTCGCCCTGGTCTTTAGCACGGTGCTGATTTCCCTGGTGGGCCAGGGGCTCAGCCTGCCGGTGCTGGTCAAGCGCCTGGGGCTGACGACCTCGTCGCCCACCCAGCAGCATAGGGAAACGCTCCAGCTCAACATGATTGCCGCCAAGGCCGCCCAGCAAGAACTGGCCAGCCTGCTCCAGTCGGGCAGTCTGCCCAAAAACCTCTACGAAGAGCTGTTCGCCACCTACCAGGCCCAGATCGCCACCGCCGATCGCGACCTGCGCGACCTCTACAACCAGCGCGACCTCGGCGACAGCGCCCACCTCGAAGACCAGAGCGGCCTCGATAGCCTGCGCCGCCGCCTCTACCTGGCGGAAAAAGGGGCCATCAACGACGCCCTGCGCAAGGGACTGCTGTCGGAGGAGGTGAGCCAACGCTATGTCAGCACCCTGAACGAGAAACTGCTGGCGCTCAAGGATGACTAAGGCTCACTCATTGACAGAGAGAGCTCGAACCTGCTACCTTAAGCGTAGTCATTATGACTACGCTTAAGTGTCGTTTAGCCCATGGGGTCAAGCCATGCGTTTAGTGATTACTCGAGGATTGCGGGCGGTGAGAAGCGCCGTTGAGCGCAGCCATGCCGCCGTTGCCGAGGGCCGTCGTCTGACAGGCCGCCGCTAGTACAAAAAGGCCGAAGGCAAATCTTTCTTTGCGCCAGGTCGTCCTGGGATGTACCAGGGTGATCGCCTAGGCACAAAGGCCCATAAAATCCAGCATTTGTCGGACGAGCCCCGGCTTGGTGACCGCCAGAATGGTTGAGCCGCTCTCCAGCACCGTGCTGCCGTTGGGAATGGTTAAGTCTTCGTGGGGGTGGGCCTGGTAGCCAATAATCAGGGTGCCCGCCGGAAACCGTGGGTCTTGGGCAATTTCGGCCAGGGTGCGGCCCACAATGGTGCACTGCTGGGGAATCGGCAGCTTCAGCACCTCTACCTGGCCCTGCTCAAAGTGCATCATCGCCTCTACCTGGGGGTATTCAATGGCGTTGACCATGCGGTTGATGGTGAGCTCAGTGGTGCTGATGGTGTGGGTGGCCCCGGCCAATTGGTAGGGCTCGGCGAAGTCGCGATCGCTCATGCGCACCACCGTCTGGGGCACCCCGTAGTGCTTCGAGAGCGTCACGATGGCCAGGTTTAAAGCATCTTCAGGCAGCGCCGCAATCACCGCATCGGCCTTGCGAATGCCCGCTTCTAGCAGGGTGGTGGTGTTCACAGCGCTGCCCTCAAAGGCCATTACCCCAATTTTTTCGCGGGCATGCTGGCAGGCCAGCGGATCGGTATCCACCACCGCCACGGTGTGCCCCTCATAGAGCAGGGTTTTGGCCAGATCGAGACCCAGCATGCCAGCACCGGCAATTAGAACGTACATAGTTAACCCATCCTTAATGCCTAATCATCATGCTAGCTACAGACAAGAAGCCCCCAGCAGGATATATCAGTAGGTTGTAGCCTAGATCGGCTTTCTTCGTCCCTAGGGATGGGGTGAGTCATCCACCCATTGGTGCTGGGCAGACACACGGGTGTGCCCCTACACATCCACTCACCCGATGTCGGGCAGACACATAGGTCTGCCCCTACACATCCACTCACCTACCCACCTACCCACTTACCCACCTACCTCCCATGAAAGGACTGACTGGCAAAACCGCCCTCATCACCGGGGCCTCCTCGGGCATTGGCCAAGCGATCGCCATTCGCCTGGCTGAAGAGGGCTGCAACGTGGTGATCAATTACCGCCGCGACAGCGATGGAGCCGAGGCCACCCGTCGTCAGGCCCTGGAAAGAGCCGACCAGGCGATCGAAGCGTTGGTGGTGAAGGGAGATGTGTCCCAGGAGGCCGATGCGATCGCCCTGGTGCAGCAGACCATCGAGCACTTTGGCCGGTTAGATATTCTGATTAACAACGCCGGGGTACAGACCGAGAGCCCCTCCGAGGCGATCGCGGTCGACAGCTTTGACTGGGTGCTGGGGGTCAACCTGCGGGGGGCCTACCTGTGCGCCCGCGAAACGATCCAGCACCTGCTAGCCCAAAACCGCCCCGGCAGCATCATCAATGTTTCCAGCGTCCACGAAATCATTCCCCGGCCCAACTACTTGAGCTACTCCATCAGCAAGGGGGGCCTAGGCAACATGACCCGCACCCTGGCCCTGGAATATGCTGCCCAGGGCATTCGGGTCAACGGGGTTGGCCCTGGGGCTACGGCTACCCCGATCAACGAGGCCTGGACCGAGGACCTGGAGAAAAAGGCCAAGGTCGAGAGCCACATTCCCATGGGTCGGGCCGGCACCAGCGCCGAAATGGCGGCGGCCGTGGCGTTTCTAGCCTCTGACGAAGCCGCCTACATCACCGGGCAAACCCTCTACATTGACGGCGGTCTCACCCTCTACGCCGACTTCCGCGAGGCGTGGTCGGCCTAGGGCTTACCTGAAGAACTGTTACACTTCCTCAACAATCGGTATTACCCTCGACGCTCGCGATGATACGATGCCCATCAAATGGTTGTAGAGATAGCACTTCATGACTGAAACGCTGACAGGTCAAACACCTATTTTTGGAGGCAGCACCGGCGGTCTCCTCACCAAAGCCCAGGTCGAAGAAAAGTACGCCATCACCTGGACCAGCCCCAAGAAGCAGGTTTTTGAAATGCCCACCGGTGGCGCTGCCTTCATGAACGAAGGAGAAAACCTACTGTACCTGGCCCGCAAAGAACAGTGCCTAGCCCTGGGTACCCAGCTGCGCACCAAATTTAAGCCCAAGATCGAAGACTACAAAATCTACCGCATCTTCCCCAGCGGCGAAATAGAGTACCTGCACCCTGCAGATGGGGTCTTCCCCGAAAAGGTGAATGCAGGTCGTGGCAGTGTAAACAGTGTGGCTCGAAACATTGGGTCTAACCCTGACCCTGCCACCATTAAATTTAGCGGTAAGGCCACCTACGAGGTGTAGTTAGTCCTGTGGGCGTCATCACCTTTAGGCTGATGATGGCTACCGCTGCTAAATGTTGACTGTGACTGTTGTGTTGTGAGGGGCGTAGCTTAAGCTAGGCCCCTTTTTTTATCTCGGTGTCCCCAGTCGGGCGGTAGAATAGGTGCCATGATTTTTCCAGCCTTTGAACAATTTCAGACCTACGCCACCCAGGGCAATTTTGTGCCGGTCTACCAGGAGTGGCTAGCCGACTTAGATACCCCTGTGTCGGCCTGGTATAAGGTGTGTGCCGGCCAGCCCTACAGCTTTTTGCTGGAGTCGGTGGAAGGGGGCGAAAACCTGGGCCGCTATAGCTTTTTGGGCTGCGACCCTGTGTGGGTGCTCGAAAATCGGGGCGATCGCTCGACCCAAACCCACCGCGACGGCACCGTGATCGAGCACCAGGGCAACCCCTTCGACACCCTGGCCGACTGCCTAGCCCCCTACCAACCGGTCAAACTACCGGCCCTGCCCCCCGGCATTGGCGGGCTATTTGGCTTTTGGGGCTACGAACTGATCCGCTGGATCGAGCCCAAGGTGCCGGTGCACCCTGCTGGCCCCGATGACCTACCCGACGGGGTATGGATGCAGGTGGATAGCCTGCTGATTTTTGACCAGGTGCAGCGCAAGATCTGGGCGGTGGCCTACGCCGACCTGCGGGCTCCCAATACCGATGTACAGGGGGCTTACCAGGCGGCCTGCGATCGCGTTCAGCAACTGCTCCAGAAACTCACCCTGCCCTTGGCCTCGACCCAGTCCCCCTTGCCCTGGCGTCCGATCCACGGTGCCACGCCCCCAGTGGACTACACCAGCAACCGCACTCCCGCCGAGTTTTGCGCCAGCGTCGAGCAGGCCAAGGCCCACATCCAGGCCGGGGATATTTTTCAGGTGGTGATCTCCCAGCGGCTCAATACCACCTACGGGGGGAACCCCTTCGATCTGTACCGCTCCCTGCGGCAGATCAATCCCTCTCCCTACATGGCCTACTTCAACTTCTACGACTGGCAGCTGATCGGCTCTAGCCCCGAGGTCATGGTCAAAGCCACCCTGGCCGACGACCCCAGCCAGCCCTACCTGGCCACGGTGCGACCCATTGCTGGCACCCGGCCCCGGGGCAAAACCGCCGCCGAAGACACCGCCTTTGAGCACGATCTGCTGGGTGACCCCAAGGAGCGGGCCGAACATGTCATGCTGGTCGACCTGGGCCGCAACGATCTGGGCCGGGTGTGCCTCAGCGGCACCGTCCAGGTCGACGAACTGATGGTGATCGAGCGCTACTCCCACGTGATGCACATTGTCAGCAACGTGGTGGGCCGTCTCAGCCCCAGCAAAACCGCCTGGGATCTGCTCAAGGCCTGTTTCCCGGCGGGTACCGTCAGCGGCGCGCCCAAAATTCGGGCTATGCAGATCATCCACGACCTCGAGCCCTGCCGCCGGGGCCCCTACTCGGGGGTTTACGGCTACTACGACTTTGAGGGGCAGCTCAACACCGCCATTACCATTCGCACCATGGTGGTCAGGGCCCGGCCCGAGGGTGGCCACAGCGTTAACGTGCAGGCCGGGGCCGGGCTGGTGGCCGACTCCATACCCGAAATGGAGTACCAGGAAACCTTGAATAAAGCGCGGGGCATGTTAGAGGCCATTCGCTGCCTAAATCAGGAGTGAGGGGGTGACCCCTACGGACAATTTGAAGGTTGAACGTTCCTAACCGCAGCCTTCGGCCCAGGTGACCGATGGAAACTGCCCGGCTCGAAACTCAATGACCTTGCCCTGGTCATCGGTTTCAAATACCAGGCGATACATATCTTCGCCGGGGTCTTGGGGGGTGAAGATGACGGTTTTACCCAGGGTGACCGGGTTGGCTTTGGCCTCCAGTTGCTTCTGGTCGTAGACCTTCACCAGGTCGCGCTCGGTGGAGCCAATTTTAATGCCGCTGCGGGTGGCGGCCAGACTGCCCGGCAACAGGTCAATGCGCAGCACCGTGTCATTGATGGCCATCAGGCCCATGGGCTCGTTATAGCCTTCAATGCGGTAGTACTGACACTCGCCACTGCCCGTATTTTCGATGGGGACGGGGGTTAACCCCTGGTCTCGCAGGTCGTCTAAGGTCATGCCAATGCGGATGGGGCCAAGCCCTGTGGTCTTGAGGGGTGCCGCTAGTAGAGCCAGAGTCGGGGTGGTTTCAACGTCAGCGTCTGGGGCGTTGGCCATGGCTCGCTGCATGATCTGTAGGGATTGTACCGGAGCCAGTACGGCGTTGAGCAGCGTTTCGGCTTTGGCCCTGTAATAGGTTGCTTTTGGAGCTGGGGAGGTATTGGGCGCATAGTTATTGGTGGCCTGGGCCATCCCGCTGGGGCGCTGACCATAGCCTAGGGTGACTAAACCCCCCATGGCGGCGATCGCCGCGATCGCCGCCATGGCTCCTAGACGCTGTTGTTTCTCCTTCACCATTTCGCTTAACCCGTGAATACCTGTAACCCGTGTATGGGATCCTGGGAAGCAGGCGCTCGCCCGCTCGGGCCGATCGGTGACCCTTACCCAGGTCATGGCAACGGCTTTAATGATGGGTGGCTGAAAGCCAGGCCATCGTTAAAGCAACCAAAATCAACCGTGGGATTCAAACTC
>JAIXUR010000447.1 GCA_027483425.1 Cyanobacteriota bacterium
AGATCTGGCGTCGGTGTTTGCTGCGGCTGTGTTGACCGCTATGCCTGGGCCAGTGGCATCGGTGCTGGATCTCTGTGCCGCGCCCGGCGGCAAGAGCCTGTTGGCCCACCAGGCGTTGACCCCTCACCACCTCTGGTGCAATGAGGTGGTGCGCAAACGGGTCAAAATCTTGATTTCTAACCTCAAGCGCTGCGGTCTATTCGACGCTTTGGTGTTTAACCTCGACCCCCAGGTGCTGGCCGAGCAGCTGCCCCACAGCGCATCGGTGGTCATAGTCGATGCCCCCTGCAGCGGGCAATCGCTGTTGGCTAAAGGCGATCAGGCCCTGGGCTGTTTTCACCCCGTCAACATCAAAAAAAACGCCAGTCGTCAGAAGCGTATTCTCGCCAGTGCCGCCCAAATCGTGGCGGGTGGGGGCTATTTGGCCTACATGACCTGTACGTTTTCCCCGGAGGAAAATGAACAGGTGGGAGAGTGGCTGCTCAAGAAATTCCCTCATTTTGAGGCGGTGACGGTGCCAGCTTTGGCAGACTACGCTTCGCCGCTGGCTGAGTTTCCGTGCTATCGACTGTGGCCTCAGTCGGGGCTGGGGGCTGGGGGCTTTACCGCTCTATTTCGCCACGGGGGAGATGCCTCTGAGCCCATTAACCGTGACTTTTTGGCCGCCAACGGGATGCAAATTTATGGCCCCGCCCCAGACCCCTAGGGTTCCCCAGCGGAGCCTTTAGCCCCTCAGCCTACCCCCATGGTGCTCGCCCCGAAGGCCGCTATGCTGAAGACTGTACCCCTACCGTCACCTCCGCCACCCATGGTGAATCCGTCTCCCCAGTCCCAGCCGTCTCCCCAGCCCTCTACCTTGGCTGCCATCATCCGACTGCTCCGCTGGGATAAGCCCACCGGACGGCTGATTTTAATGATCCCGGCGCTGTGGTCGGTGGTGCTGGCGGCGGACGGACAACCGCCATTGCCCCTGGTGGGGGTGATTATGCTCGGTACTTTGGCCACCAGTGCCGCCGGTTGCGTTGTGAATGACCTGTGGGATCGCAACATTGACCCCCATGTGGCCCGTACCCGCACCCGGCCCCTGGCCGCGAGGGATCTCTCGGTGCAGGTGGGCCTCGGTGTACTGGTTGTTGCCCTGTTTTGCGCCTACGGCCTGTCGCTCTACCTCAACCCCCTCAGTTTTTGGCTGTGCGTGCTGGCGGTGCCGTTTATTCTGTTCTATCCCCTGGCCAAGCGAGTATTTCCGGTGCCCCAGCTGGTGCTGTCCTTGGCCTGGGGGTTTGCGGTGCTGATTCCCTGGGCGGCGGTGACCAACGGTCTAGACTTGTCTGTGGGGATGTTATGGCTGGCGGTGGTGCTGTGGACCCTGGGCTTTGATAGCGTTTACGCCATCCCCGATCGCGATGACGATCGCCGCCTGGGGATCAACTCTGCGGCTCTCTTCTTTGGTGACTATACGCCCCAGTTTGTGGGATTTTGCTTTGTTGGCACCTGGCTACTGCTGGCTGGGCTGGGACTGCGACTGGCGCTAGCTCTGCCCTACTGGCTGGGGTTGGCGGCGGCGCTACTGGTGTGGGCGCGGCAGGCGTACCTACTCAGCCGCTACAAGCCCCCGATCACGCTCTACGGGCAAATTTTTAAGCAGAATGTTCAGCTCGGCTTTGGGCTGCTGGTGGGCATGATCTTGGGCTGTTTATTGTGAGGGGGGTGAGGGGCGACCGGGGGGAGACCCATTGGGCCACCGTGGGTCACCGGGGGTGAAGCTGTGGGTGGCGTGATCCGAGGGGGTGACCCACGCTACGGTTGTGGGCCGTGGGTCACTATGGGGTGAAGCTGGGGTCGGCGATTTTTTGGGGGGGGTGACCCACGCTACGGGATTGACCGCTTTACCCGCCCGATCGCCCCATAAAGCTACAATGGCTAGACCGATTGTAATTGTCTGTTGGAGCGGTCTATGACCACTGTGGCCCCCGCCAAAACCCAGTATGAAGCCATTATTGGCCTCGAAACCCACTGCCAGTTGTGTACCGAAACCAAAATTTTCTCCCCGGCCTCGACGACCTTTGGGGCTGACCCCAACACCTATATCGATCCCATTGTGCTGGGGATGCCGGGGGTGCTGCCGGTGCTTAACCAGCGGGTGCTGGAATATGCGGTCAAAGCGGGTCTGGCCCTTAACTGCGAAATTGCCCCCTATTCTAAGTTTGACCGCAAGCAGTATTTTTACCCTGACCTGCCCAAAAACTACCAAATCTCCCAGTATGACCTGCCCATTGCCGAGCACGGCTGGCTTGAAATTGAGCTGATCGACAAGAAAACGAAGGCGGCGACTCGCAAGCGGATCGGCATTACTCGCCTGCACATGGAAGAGGATGCTGGCAAGCTGGTGCATGCTGGCAGCGATCGCCTGGCTGGTTCCACCTACTCCCTGGTTGACTACAACCGCGCTGGGGTGCCCCTGATTGAGATCGTCTCGGAGCCGGATATTCGCACTGGCCAAGAAGCGGCTGAGTACGCCCAAGAGCTGCGTCGCATTGTCCGTTACTTGGGCATTAGCGACGGCAACATGCAGGAAGGTTCGCTGCGCTGCGATGTGAATATTTCGGTGCGCCCGGTGGGCCAAGACGCCTTTGGCACCAAGGTGGAGATCAAAAATATGAATTCCTTCAGCGCTATTCAAAAGGCCATTGAGCACGAGATCGAGCGGCAGATTAAGGCCAATGAGGCGGGGGAGACCATTGTTCAAGAAACCCGTCTGTGGGATGAGAGCAGCCAGCGCACCAAGAGCATGCGCGTCAAGGAAGGATCGAGCGACTATCGCTATTTCCCTGAGCCTGACCTGCCCCCGATTGTGGTGTCGGTAGAGCAAAAAGAGGGCTGGCGGGCCGAGTTGCCCGAGCTACCGGCCCAAAAGCGCGATCGCTACGAAACAGAATTTGGCCTCTCCCCCTACGATGCTCGGGTGCTCAGCGACGAGCGTGGCATTACCGAGTACTTTGAGGCCACCATGGCGGCCGGGGCCGACCCCAAGCTCACCGCCAACTGGATTACCCAGGACATTGCGGCCTACCTGAATACCGAAAGACTCGCCATCGATGCGCTACCTCTGACGCCACCCCTGCTGGCTGAACTGGTGCAGCTGATTGAGGCGGGCACCATCAGCAATAAGATCGGCAAAGATCTGCTGCCCGAGCTGCTGGCCCAGGGCGGTTCCCCCAAGGCCATGGTCGACGAGCGAGGACTAAGCCAAATCTCCGATCCTGCCCAAATCGAAGCCATGATCGACGAGGTACTCGCCGCCAATCCTGAGGAACTGGCGGCCTACCGAGG
The DNA here is from genome assembly GCA_027483425.1 of Cyanobacteriota bacterium. Taxonomy (GTDB): domain Bacteria; phylum Cyanobacteriota; class Cyanobacteriia; order Phormidesmidales; family Phormidesmidaceae; genus Nodosilinea. The sequence continues at coordinate 3,334 of JAIXUR010000447.1, forward strand.
CGGCAAGAAGAAGCTACAGGGCTTTTTTGTCGGCCAGTTGATGAAGCACAGTGGGGGTAGAGTGGATCCAAAACTCAGCAACCAGATCCTAAGCCAGAAGTTAAATTCATGATCTCCATGAAATTCATTGAGAAAAGTCAATAAGGGGTATCACCCCCTGTGCATTTTTTGAGTTAACATGATACGAGATGCACCCTGATGGTAGGGAGAGCTGTTTTGGCTCTCCTTTTTTTTATTTCTACAACCTGGGCTGGTAGCAAGCTAAAGCTTGGCGGCTACTCATACCAAACCCTATCTGTATACCCCCGGTTTGTAGGGGCATTGCA
>JAIXUR010000457.1 GCA_027483425.1 Cyanobacteriota bacterium
AATGGTCAAACCAGGGGACAAGCCAGGGGATCGGGCTGGCCATAGCGCTACGGGGTAGCACAAAACCACCAGGCCCATGAGCCCGCTGGCCGAGAAAGCACTCAAGACGATTTTCCACATAATTTCTTTGAGTTAAAACGCTATAAAAATCAAGATTTTTTTTTGAATTGGTGGCGGCCATTGCTCCGCTAGCATGCACCTCCAACCCGCAGAAATAACCCTCTCCCCAGGCGGCAAGCCGCCCTCGATGAGATCGCGCCGATCAGGTTGCGCAGACATTGGAACTCAGCGTCTATCCAGGAGAGGACGGGGCGAGCACGGCCAGGGGGTGAGACCCCTAGTCGCCATTATGGGGTCAGCGGTTGACCACCGGAGAAGCGGATGTGCCAGCCTCAGAGGATGTTTGAAAAGCCGTAAAGAATCAGACTTTTATAGGGCGAAAGCAGGGCAAAGGAGCTCATACCTCGAGGCATTGGCGGTAGTCCGAGGACTCATAGCACCAAGGAATGCCCATTTCAAACATCCGCTTAGAACCGTTGAGGCCGTGCTTGTTCGCACTATTCTGGTGTCCGCTTGCATGGCCTTTCGAACGGATGATGCCCGGCCTGAGGGCAGCGATCTTTTTCCAGCTACGCTAAATTCAAAGCAGTTCTCTCTAAATCTCCCCTATGTTTCCCATGTTTTTTCCCTTCTGTGCCCCGCCGTCCGCCGAGTCTCGCCGCCAATACCAGCGCTACAAGCTGGAGATGATGAAATCCTGGCGCGACTCCCTAGAAGCCCGCTTAGCGGCTCTCAACGCCGCCATTAGCACCGTCGAGCAGCAGATCGGCCAGGACGGGGAATAGCGGGTTGAGGGTTCCGGGCTGATAGGCTGAGGACGGCCCCAGAAACCCTCAACCTGGGCCTTTGGCCCCTACCCCCCGCCAACTTTTGGCAGGAGAGGATAGTCAAACTACACTTTTTACCACCGCAGTCCCCTAGGATATGACCTTAGCGGAGGAGGTTGTCGCCGCCTTCGCTTAGCTTCTTTATTCTGGGTTGCCCCGCTGGTTATGCCTGAATCTCTTTCGCCCATGTCTCCGGCCCTGCCCCTGGCGGGAGTCAGTTCGCTCATTCAGCCGATTGGGGTTAAGGCGCTCTACGGCCTGGCCCTCCAGGGCGATCGCCTGTTGGCGGTAGACCCCTTTCGCGGCTATCTGCTGCGCCTCGACCCCAAAACCGATCAGGTCGAAGTGCTTAACTCTGACCAGGCCGAGGCTTTCTACGGGGCGACGGGCATTGCCTGCTGGCAAGACCAGCTCTGGTTTAGCCGCGACCACACGGTCTACACCACCGCCCTCGACCCCATGCAGCCGGTGCCGGTGATCACCCTGCCCTACCCCGCCGACGGTGTCGCCGTGTGGGAAAAAACCCTCTACGTCAGCTGCAAGAAGGGGGGCTGTATCTTTGTCTGCGATCGCGACTCGGGCCAGCGCATTACCCAGTTTCCGGCCCCTGGCATTGGGGTCGAAAACCTCTCGGTCTGGGGCGACTACCTGTGGGCCTGTGACCAGACCGAGCAAACCGTATACTGCCTCGATCGCGCTACCGGCGCGCTGGTGGTGAAAATGCTCACCCCCTTCGCCACCCCCACGGGGCTGGCGGTGCCGCCCCACACCACCCCCGACAGCGGCACGATCTGGATGGCCTACGCCAACGAAGAGCCCTACGTGCGCGATGACCCCAACGGCGAGGTGCCCTTTGAGTTGACCTTTCGCGATCGCACCCTGATTCATCCCCTCACCTACCGCTGGTACAAAGAAGCCAACTACTGCCGCACCAACGGCTACCTGGTCGAGATGACCTATGTCGAAGAAATCGATACCCTCGAAGACGCCATTCCCCTCAAAAATGTAGAGTGGCGCATCGCCTACCCCACCAGCACCGATCGCCAGCGGGTGAAGTCGGTGGAGCCCGTGGGCCTGCCCTTCACCGAAGTCGAGCAGGGGGGCGAGCGGGTGGCCAGCTTTACCTTTGACCGCATCGACCCCAACCAGCGCCATCTCTTCGGCTGGAAGGCTCTGGTCGAGATCTACGGCATCAAGTACCAGCTCACTCCCCGCCAGGTCGAGTCGTCCCCACCCCTGCCCCCGGAGTACGGCCCCCGCTACCTGATCGACGACGATGAACTGGCCATGGGTAACCCCCTGATCCAGGCGGCGGCCCGTGAAAGCGTCGGCACCGAAACCAATCTGCTGCGCCAGGTGCTGAGCATTCGCAACTACGTTTACGACAAGCTCTCCTACGCCGTGACCCCCGCCATTGAGACCCCCGACGTGGTGCTGCTGCGGGGTCGCGGCTCCTGCGGCGAATACGTGGGTCTGTTGCTGGCCCTGATGCGCCTCAACGGGATCGCCTGCCGCACCGTGGGCCGCTACAAGTGCCCCGCCCAGGCTGACCAGCCCGGCATCTATCTCGAACCCGAATTCAACCACGTGTGGATTGAGTTCTACATTCCCGGCTTTGGCTGGGTGCCCATGGAGTCTAACCCCGACGATGTGCAGGAAGGCGGCCCCTACCCCACCCGCTTTTTTATGGGTCTACCCTGGTGGCATGTGGAAATGGGCAAGGGCATTCCCTTCGAAAAGCTGATTCTCCCTGAGGGCAGCCCCGGTGCCCGCCTGGGGGATCTAGCGGTCAATCACCTGCGGTTTAAAATTCTGGGCGAGCTCATGCCCTAGGTTGTTCGTAGATGACCTGAAACGCAGGGTCACCCTGGCCCGTAGCGCGGGCTTCTATCCCGCCGCCAGCAAGACCCCCGGCCCTAGGAATGGTGCCCTGGGCCTTAGAAATACCGTAAATATCCGGCCCTGGGCCCTGAAAAGGAGATGCATCGCCATATCCTCTGTGAAGCAATGATTAATGCCCGGCCGTCCATCGTTTCCTCGCTAGATCTTAATCATCTCTCGATTTTGCTCAAGTCTGGATAAAGTCGGGAACGTTGTCATAACAGGCACGAAGTAGCTAAGAGTACACTTCGACTAGCGAACACGCACAAACAGAAAAGCGTCGCATCAGTAAATTAACTGATCAGATCAGATTTTATTAGCTCTGGTCTAGTCGATCTACGGATGCGCAAGCCTCACCCTGAGGAGGTGTTTGAAAAGCCTGAGCAAGTCAGCCCCGATACTGCGAAAGCGGATCAAGGTGGCCCATGCCCCAGGATGCTTGTGGTGCCCTAGGGCTAATCACACCAGGGGTACCGACCAACGTCCTCTAGGCTGGCTCGCTGTGATCTACCGTTGAAAATTAGCCAATGAATCGATGTCTCTGTAGGTTCTGAGACTTTGAAACATCTGGCTTTGTTAGATAGGTGCCCAATCTACCAACTCCAATGAAAAAACTACACAAAAACATCATCCATTTAAGTCGAGGAATTAGCTTTGAGGACACTGACATTATTACCTAGGCATACGGCCTTGGTTGTGCTAAGTTCGCCGAGTGCATTCACCTTTACCCTGACAGCACCTACTCATTTTGGCGATCCAGAGTATCAGGCTTTGTTGGCCAAGGGCCAGTTCGCCGAGCTATTTGTCTCCGAAGGGAGAATTGGTAATAATGCCACAGATGCTTCTCAACACGAAGTAGTGATCAGCAAAGACGTTAATCCTAGAAGCGGCCACTATGGGCAACCCGTGGCTGAGGGAGATCTGTCTTGGGGCAACGGCTGCGGTTCCGCCCTGCCCTTTAGCCTTACCTATGATGGCGCTCAGGTCTTGTTCAGCATTGGGGATATCCATCTGTCTACATCAGCGTTCTCAGGGTCAGTTAATCAGCTTTATTTACGTGCCCGGGCAGCGGGGAACGCACATACTGACTCCAGCGTGTTGCTCAGTAGCTTGGCGTTTAATGGAACAACCTTTGGGCTCAGTCTACAAGCGGACGCAACGACTACCGATGAGGTTAATTATCTAATTATCAGCGGCGACGTTGTGGGGGGTGCTTACACCGCATTAACCCCATTTACCTTGACAGGCGAGGCCCGGTTTACCTGGACGGGTACAAGGCCGAACAACTCTGCTTTAGCCTTTCAAATTAAGGCTGGAAACGGCACTCCATCAGCTATTTCAGCATCCGGGCGAAGATGATGGCTCAGCTTGGGGGTGTTTAAAAGCCGGAGAGTCGGCCTTTATGTCGCGAAGAGGTTGTTTGAAAAGTCAAATGCTGGGAAATAGGTTCCCAATGGGTGGGCAGTGTCTACCCTACAACAGCTACAGTCGCTAGATTAAAGCTGGGAACTTCTATTTTAGGAATCTCCTACATGGATCTCCCTCTACTGCTCCGGCACTAGTTCACTGTTGACTTCATTGATCGGGCGGCGGCGCAGTTCTTCTGACTCGCTGCGGGGCAGGAGATCAAACACCTCTCGCATGGCATCGTCGATCGCCTCATAGGAGGCCATGCCAACTTCGTTAAACACCAGCTCTCCGGCCGCATTGAACACCAGGGTTTGGGGCACGGCGTCTTTAAAGTAGTAGCCTGGCTCGTCGGGTTCGTAGGTAGCCTTGACCGGAATCGCGTCGGCCATGATGGGGATGAAGTTGGCCACCCGCCCGTAGGGGGACTGGAGCTGGGAAATGACGGACGCAAACTTCTTGCAGTCGCTACTGTCATCAACATAGATCACCACCAGGGCAGGCTTGCCGTACCGCAGGGACTGCTGCAGGCTCACGTTGGGCGGCACCAGGGATCCGTTACCGGCGTAGAGGGCAAAAATATTGCCGTCGTACCTATCGTCGGTGAGGCCTGCTAGGGTGGCGGGCTGACCCCCCAGCCCCAGCCACAGCACCAGGGCGGCGCAGGCTAATCCCATCATCTGCCCCAGTCGATGGAGAACGCCGTGGGGAATAGGGCGATGGCGGAGCGTTGCGGTAAGCCAGCACGGCATGACAAATTTATCCTGAAGACCACACCCTCTATTAGGCCACAGAATGGCGGCCCTTAAAGCGGAGCCTCGCTAAATTCTTTCACCACCGATTCCATGGCGTCGGCGTTGGCCATGCGCAGATCGTCGGGGGTCCACACCACGACTTGGTAATAGTGGTCGCCCATTTCAATGGTGGTGTGGAGGTAGGCTACAGGGTTTTGGCCCACATTGCCCCGCACCTCGTACTGCACCGCCGGAAAATTATTAACGCTGTCTACCTTAGTGCGAGCTTCGTCGTCAATCACCTGGGTAAAGCCGCCCTTAAGAATCTGTCGGTAGATGGTGGCTTGATCCTCTAGTGTCCCTGGGGCGACGGCGGCGCGATCCTCGCCCAGCACCACCAGAAATAGGCTTTGGTCGGAGTTAACGGCCTCCAGGTCAGCACTGGGGTTGAGGCTGCCAGCGGGCGCGGCCTGCCAGCCGCCTTTGAGGCCCAATCTCACGGGCGTTATGCGGCTGACCAGCATCGTGCCGCGAAAGCCTCGGTCCACATACTGGTTGGCCATGGGGGTGGTGCCCTCAGGCGATGGCGATCGCGCCAGGGTGCCACATCCGGTCAGCGCCAGGGCCGCTAGCCCCACTACCCAGGCCAGATTCCCTGCCAGATACCGTTGTCCAGGCTGCTTTAACCCGTTTTTTCCAGTCATCGCCTCACCCGAATTATGCTCTTAGACACCGTTAGCTTCAAGGGTATAGCAACACCTCCGCAATGGCCCCATCCTCTCCTATGCTAGATAGGTGATTTCGGTGGGTCCCAGAATCCTACCTGGGGCCACCCAATGCCGCTGATCGCAACCCCACCACCGACCCGTTCCCCTGCCCCTGTTTACCTGAACCTAAATTAGAGTTACCCCATGTTACGAGCTGGCATTGTTGGTCTTCCCAACGTTGGCAAATCTACCCTGTTTAACGCTGTAGTGGCGAACGCCAAGGCCCAGGCGGCCAACTTTCCGTTTTGCACCATTGAGCCCAACGTCGGCGTGGTGGCTGTACCCGATGCGCGTCTACAGGTGCTGGCCGAGCTGTCTAGCTCCGTCGAAACGGTGCCCGCTCGGGTCGAGTTTGTCGATATTGCTGGCCTGGTGCAAGGGGCGAGCCAGGGGGAAGGGCTGGGCAACCAGTTTTTGGCCAACATTCGCGAGGTGGATGCGATCGTTCACGTGGTGCGCTGCTTTGAGGACGATGACATCATCCATGTGGCTGGCTCCGTTGACCCGGTGCGCGACATTGAGATCATTAACCTAGAGCTGGCCTTGTCTGATCTGGCCCAGCTGGAGCGCCGCGTTGACCGCGTGCGCAAGCTGGCCCGCGCTGACAAAGAGGCCCAGGCTGAGCTGGCGATTCTAGAGCAATTGCTGCCGGTGCTCAACGAGGGAAAACCCGCCCGCCAGGTCGATCTCGACGACGAGTCAGACGCGATCATTAAGCCCCTGGGGCTGTTGACCCGAAAGCCCGTGATCTATGCCACCAACGTGTCCGAAGAAGACCTGGCCAGCGGCAACGCCTGGGTGGAGCAGGTGCGGGCCGTGGCGGCGGCAGACAGTGCCCAGGTCGTGGTGATCTCCGCCCAGGTGGAGTCGGAGCTGGTGGATTTAGACGCCGCTGAGCGCAAAGACTTTCTCGAAGCCCTCGGGGTCGAAGAGGGGGGCCTTCAAACCCTCATTCGCGCCACCTACGAGCTGCTTGGTCTGCGCACCTACTTCACCACTGGCCCCAAAGAAACCCGCGCCTGGACGATTCGGGCTGGCATGGTGGCACCCCAGGCGGCGGGGGTGATTCACACCGACTTTGAGCGGGGGTTCATTCGGGCCGAAACCGTAGCCTATGCCGATCTGGTGACCGCAGGCTCCATGGCCACGGCCAAAGACAAAGGCCAGGTCCGCAGCGAAGGCAAGGACTACATGGTACAAGAAGGGGACGTCATGCTGTTTCGCTTCAACGTGTAGGCTGCCATGGTCACAACCGCCGGGAGGCATCCCAAAACCCTTACCACCTCCGTGGTCTGTCCGGGGGAAATCTGTTTACAATTTGACCTATTAGGGGTTCAGGTCTTTCGCTCCAGGTTTGTAGGTATATAGCCGTGGCATCACCGCTTCAACCCTATCCTCAGCTGCGCTCAGTGCTGCATCAGCTCAAGGGTGTGCCCCCCTGGGCCCTGCTCTCGCTGGTGATCAATGGGCTGCTGTTTATTACGGTCATCGTCATGGTGCGCCAGCTCAGCCGGGCTGGAGATGCGGTCTTGTCTTCGGCCAATGCCTTTGCGGCCGATCAGTCGGCGGCGGTCGCACCGTTGGAGCCCGAGTTGGGGCAGCGCCACACCCTTGATTATGAGCAGTGGGTGGCCTTG
>JAIXUR010000317.1 GCA_027483425.1 Cyanobacteriota bacterium
CATACTGGGAGCCCTGACCGGTAAACAAAAACACCACCCCTGGGGGCGAGGCCTGACTCGAGGCCGGGGGCTGGATAGCCAACTGCCTGAGATCCGCCACCAGGGTAGGAATATCCTGGGCCAGGAGGGCAAGGCGGTGGTCAAAGGCGGTGCGGCCAGTATTGACGGTGTGGCAAATATCGCCCAGGCTGGCCTGGGGCATTTGGTCGAGGGCCATGGCCATAGTTTGGGCATAGGCTTGCAGGGCCGGTTGCGATCGCGCCGACAGACAAAACAGATGCAGCGGCCGATCGCCCCCCGGATCGGTGGTGAAAATCGGGGCCGCTTGCAGGGCCACATGGGCGTTGGTACCGCCAAAACTAAAGGCGCTGACCCCGGCAATGGCCATATTCTCGGCAGCGGCCCAGGGCTCTCTCTGCTGCTGCACCTGTAGAGGCAGCTGGTCAAAGGGGATGTAGGGATTGGGGGTGTGGAAATGAAGGCTGGGCACCAGGGTTCGGTGCCGCAGACAGAGGGCTACTTTAATTAAGCTGGCAATACCCGCCGCCGCCTCGGTGTGGCCAATGTTACTCTTCACCGACCCCAGACGCACCGGCTGATTAAGCTCTCGAAAGGGGCGAAACACATTGCCCAGGGCCTTGGCCTCAATGGGGTCTCCCAGCAGCGTGCCGGTGCCGTGGGCCTCGATGTAGTCCACCTGGTGCAGGGGAATACCGGCTTGCTCATAGGTGGCCTTGACCACCGCCTCCTGGGCCGCCCGGTTAGGGGCTGTGAGCCCATTGGTGCGACCATCCTGGTTGGTGGCGGTGCCCCGGATCAGCGCGTAGATGCGATCGCCATCGGTCAGGGCTTGGCCCAGGCGCTTCAGCACCACGGTGCCCACCCCTTCGGAGCGCACAAAGCCATTGGCCGCCGCATCAAAGGCTTTGCACCGCCCTTCGGGGGACAGGGCCGTCAGTTTGCTGAAGCCTATGGTCACCGTGGGGGTCAGGATCACATTCACGCCGCCGGCTAGGGCCAGACTGGATTCCCCGCTCCACAGGCTTTGGCAGGCTAAATGCACCGCGATCAGCGATGACGAACAGGCGGTATCTACGGTCAGGCTAGGGCCCTGGAGATTGAGCAGATAGGACACGCGGTTGGCCACCATGGTGGAGGCGAGACCGGTGGTGGTGTAAGTCCCCACCACCTCTGGCCCCTGGAGCAGCAGCTGGCCATAGTCCAGGGTGGAAGCCCCAGCAAACACGCCCACGGGCTGACCGCCCAGACTCTGGGGCACAATGCCAGCATCCTCCAGGGCCTCCCATACGGTTTCTAGAAATAACCGCTGCTGGGGGTCGATATAGGGGGCTTCTCGGGGGGTAATGCCGAAAAAGGCTGGGTCAAACTGATCGACCCCCTCTAAAAAACCGCCCCAGCGGCAGTAGGTTTTACCGATAGCCTGGGGGTCAGCATCGTAGAAAGCATCGACATCCCAACGATCCGCCGGTACTTCACGGATGGCGTCTTGTCCGGTGGCTAGCAGTTGCCAAAACGCCTCAAGATTGGGGGCCGCCGGAAACCGACAGGCCATGCCCACAATCGCGATCGGTTCTGGTAGCCCTCGTTTGCGCTGCAGTTGTAGCTCCAACAACAACCGTTTCTCTGGGGAAAGGCTGCTAATCCGCCTTGCGAGATCCTCCACAGGCTGACTCCCACGCTCCTTTAATAACCCTGTCTGCCCAGCAGGGTTTGCACCTCTGCATCAGACAGCAGTTCTAATTCTCTTACGAGCTGCTCTAATTCTCTATGGTCTATGGGCTCCACCGGAGCGGGGGTGACGGCGTCGCTACCCTGGGCCGAGGCCAGATACAGGGATAGCGCCTCAATGGTGGGGTATTCGTAGGCCAGCGTCGGCGAAAGAGACAGCCCCAGAACCGATTCCAAGGCCTCCGCCAGCTCGACCGCCGCTAGGGAATCGAGGCCATGTTCGGCTAGGGGTTGACGGACGTCCAGGCTAGTCTTGGGCATGTTTAGGGTCGTGGCTAGCCAGGTGACCATCCAGTCTGAAATGGCCCCCGGCGTGGTGAGTAGGGCTGGCAGGGTCGCTACCCCATTGGCCGCCGTTGGCCCCGCAGTCATGGCCCCAATGGCCTGGAACCGGCCCTGGGGAGCCGCCCCATCAGCCCCGGCGTCCGACTGCTCTCTGGATGCGATCGCCTCGTTGACGACATTTCCGGCCACATCCTCGGTCACCTGTTCGGGGCTCAAGGCCTCGACAGTGCTCAGCGCTGGCCCGGCCATTGCCGCAGGCCAGCCATAGACTACATCAAATTGTCCGTCTAAAAACATGGTCCGGCACAGATGGCGCTGTACCTTGCCGCTAGAGGTTTTGGGGATGGCGTTGGGCTTGAGCAACGCGATCGCCCCGATCTGGAGGTCGTGGTGCTCGGCCACCCGGCGACGCAGGGCGGCCACCACGGCCTCGGGGTCGGCGGTGCGCAGGGCGCTGCGCTCTAGCTCGTGCACAATTACCAGCTGCTCGGTGTCTTGCCACACCACCGAAAACGCTGCCCCACCCCCCTGACGCAACGCGCGATGGGCCTGTTCGGCGGTAGCTTCAATATCCTGGGGATAGTGGTTGCGGCCGCGGATAATAATCAGATCCTTAAGACGGCCGGTGACGTACAGATCATCGCCATAGAGAAACCCCAAATCGCCGGTCCGCAGGAAGGGGCCTTCGCCGGTATCGGCCAGGGTGGCCTGAAATACCGCTCGGGTAGCCGCCTCCCGTTGCCAGTAGCCCTGGGCAAGGCTGCGAGACCCGCGCACCCAAATTTCTCCGATGGTGTTGCCAGGGCAGGGCCGATGACTGTCAGGATCCACAATACAGATCTGGTTGGCAATGGCCGGGGGCCCGCAGCTGACAATGGGGCGGGCTGTGTCGTCATCCTGGTCATCGGCGGCAGACACCAGGGTGACCTGGTTTTTTTGCAAATCAGCCGCCTTTAGAATCAAGTGTTTGGGCTGGGCCTGCACGGCTTCGCCGGTCACCAGCAGGGTGGTTTCGGCCATGCCATAGCAGGGGTAAAAGGCCTGGGGCCGAAACCCACTGGGGGCAAAGGCGGTGGCAAATTGAGCCAGGGTCGTTTGCTGCACCGGCTCGGCCCCGCTAAAGGCCAGTTGCCAAGTCCTTAAATCCAGGGTTCGTCGCTGTTCAGGGGTCGTTTTGCGGACGCATAGGTCGTAGGCAAAGTTGGGGCCGCCGCTGGTGGTAGCCCGGTAGTGGGAAATCGCCTCTAGCCAGCGCACCGGCCGTTGCAGAAAAGAAACTGGGGCCATCAGGGTCATTTCGGCCCCGACATAGAGGGGCTGCAAAATGCCGCCCACCAGGCCCATGTCGTGGTACGGAGGCAGCCAAGAAACCCCTCGACTGGTGGCGGTGTTGCCAAAGCAGTGGCTAATCAGCTCCGAATTGTGCAGCAGGTTGTCGTGGCTGATCATGACCCCCTTGGGCAGGGCCGTGGAGCCAGAGGTGTATTGCAACAGAGCCAGGGTGGAGGGGGTGACCACCGGGGGGTGCCACTGCTGGGCCAGGTCGGGTTGCAGGCCATCGGTGCTCAGGCAGTAGAGCGATCGCAACTGGGGTGTTTCGGCCAGTCGTCGCTCGAGTTTTTGCAGGGTGGCGTTGTCGGTCAGGGCGACGGTGGCCCCGGCATCCTGCACCATGGCCTGGATGCGATCCAGGGAGCGGTTAGGGCGGGGGGGGTAGGCGGGCACCGCGATCGCTCCGGCGTACAGACACCCAAAAAAGGCGGCAATGTAGTCAAGCCCGGCGGGGTAGAGCAGCAGGACCGGCTGGTTCTGACAGTTTAAATCTTGCAGCAGCACGGCGATCGCCTGGGCCTGCTGCTGGAGCGCCCCATAGGTGATCGTTTCGGCGGTCTCTGGAGTACCCTCCGTCAGAAACCGATAGGCGATGCCCTGGGGGGTTTTCTGGGCCCGCCAGGTCAATAGCTCCACAAATGTTGTCGCATTTGGGGCCGTCGCATTTGAGGTCGTCGCATTCGGCAATGGCTGTAACAACTCCTGATTTAGCTCCTGGTTCAACATATCCACAGCCTTGAGAAAATCGGAGTAGCGTCCCTGGCCGCGAGATTGCGCCAGCCACACCGCTGCGATCGCGCGGCCCTGTGATCACCCCAGGCTCTCAGGGATAGGCACCAACCATTTAGTTTAGCTAGGCAGGTTCTCAAGGTCAGCAAACTCGATCGTGGCCTCATCGGCACCATAGCCAGAACTATTACAGCGGTAAAATAGCGGAAACCTCCTGAGATTTAAGGAGGACTGCCTAAGCGCATTCTAGAATACCAATAGAGGTAGCCCATTACCTAGGCTTAACCCAGGGACGAGCTCAGCCCAGGTAATCGGGACGGTGAGTTACCCTCTGAATTCCATCCAGGGTAGACAAGACAGCAGATTGGATTTGACTAACAGGCCCAGCTCAGCCCAGGTGCCAACCCGTGGCGGGACAATGGATAACGGGGCCGGTACCATATCGCCACGAAAATCTAGGATCTGCACCAGGACTAGATAGCCGATGGCCAACAGCAGAGATATGACGCCGGTAATCACCGCAACTAGTTTTGAACGATCCATAGGTCAGGTCTTCACGCAACGTATTCTTCACTCAACGGGTATGGATGGCTCCCACATCTAGTATCAGGGAATAGACGTTTCTCGGCCATCCGTAGGACAAGAGTATCGCTTACCCTGCCATAGATTGCGATTCAAGGCCGATGGCAAGGGGACAGTTTTGCCAGGGTATTCTAGGGGAAAGCTACACCATGATTGTCGTCTCTTGCGCTTCAACACGGTTTCTATGAGTGCCCCACTGCTACCGGTTGACCTGGCTGATTTCCAGCATCGCCCTCCCGGCGATCGCCCTGTGGTGGTACAGACCCAAGGGCTCGCTAAAGCCTATCGCACCGGGTTTTGGCTTAATCAGTGCGTGACCTCCCTCCAAAATTGCTCCCTCACCATCTACCAGGGGGAAACCTTTGGCCTGCTGGGGCCCAATGGCGCGGGCAAAACGACGCTGCTGAAAATCTTGCTGGGTATTATTCGCCCCACCGCAGGTACCGCTACCCTGCTGGGCCATCCCCTGGGAGAAAGTGCCGTTAAGCAGCGCATTGGCTATCTGCCCGAAAATGCCTACTTCTACGACTTTTTGACCGGCTGGGAGTTTTTGCAGTACACCGCCGGTCTGTTTGGTCTGTCGAAGGCCGCCCAGCAGCGGCGGATTGTTGAGCTGTTGGATCTGGTGGGGTTGTCCCAGGCCGCCGCCAAGAAAAAACAGCTGCGCCAGTACTCGAAGGGCATGCTCCAGCGGGTGGGCATGGCCCAGGCGTTGATCAATGACCCAGATGTGGTGTTTTTGGATGAGCCGATGTCGGGGCTTGACCCCACCGGGCGCTTTCAGGTGCGGGAAATTATTCTTGCCCTCAAGGGCGAGGGTAAGACCATCTTTTTTAACAGCCACATTTTGTCGGATGTGGAGGTGATCTGCGATCGCATTGCCATGCTCGACCAGGGCGAACTGATTGCCCTGGGCAACCTGGACGAGCTGCTGGGCACCGCCGACCAATACTTTGTCAAGGGGCGCGGCGGACGCATCGCCGACCTGGAACCCTGGCTCGACCACATGACGGTGCAGGGTGACCTCTGGCACGGCCACGTGAAGGGCGACCTCTACGATTTTGCCAAGCAGATTCCGGTGGCTGGGGGGCACCTGATTACCCTGCAGCAGACCCGGCCTACCCTGGAAGAGTTTTTCATAGACAAAATTCGCCAGCGGGGCTAGGTTTCTACCACATGGGTACAGACCCCCAGGTAGGAGCCGGTGGAATGCCGCCCCAGCAGGTATACCGTCACAGTCCCCTTGCCTACCCGAATGTAGTTGAGGTCTTCGAGGTGGGTTTCTAGCACATCGCGGAGGTTGGCGTATTTTTGGGCCAGGTGCCCCCCCTGTTCGCTGGCCCAGTAGGGGTTGTTGAGCACGGGCCGAAAGAACGCCTCGGCGGGCAGAATTTCCACGCTGTCTCCGGCCCCCAGCTTTTGGCCCAGGGCTTCGGTGCTAGGCAGGGGGTCGGCGTAGATCACCAGGGAGACCAGCGCGTCGGTTTCGCTGGGGTACCAAAGACCGGTGAGCGCCCCCTCCATCGCGGATAGGCAGATCGCCAATTCGTAATGTTCGGGCTGAAGTTCCATAGCAGAGGTTTTTGAACCAGAAAGAGTTGTCACGTTATCCAGGAAACACCAGCCTCTTAGAGTATCCCAACTAAAAAAATATCCCTTCCAAGAACGCGAACTCGGCCCGTTGGGCCGGTCGCGGCGAGATCCCGGATAGGTATTTAGTTGGAACACTCTTAGGCGGTTTGCAGGGTTTTCAAAATACCCATGGCCTCGTCCACATGACCCTTGGGGTTGAACTGAGAATTAAAAATATGCCGCACCTTGCCCGCTTTGTCGATCACGTAGGTGACTCGACCCGGCAGGAGGCCGAGGGTTGTCGGTACCCCGTAGGCCTTGCGCACGGTCGAACTGCGATCGCTCACCAGGGTAAACGGCAAGTTGTGCTTGCTGGCAAAGGCCCGGTGGGAGTCGGGAGAGTCGCTGCTAATGCCAATCACCTCAGCGCCTGCGGTGACAAAGTCTTCGTAGCGATCGCGAAACGAGCAAGACTCCACGGTACAGCCGGGGGTGTCATCTTTGGGGTAGAAGTAGAGCACCACGGCCTTTTGGCCTTGGAAGCTGCTCAAGGTCACCGCCTCACCCCGTTGGTTGAGCAGCGTAAAGTTGGGGGCGGTATCGCCAACGCTAATCGGCATAGCTAGGAATCTCCTGCGCAGGAATTTTTTAGAATACTGAATAAACCCACCGTCTGCGCGGCGGATAACCGTCTAGGGGTTGGGTTGGGTGCCCTAGTCTCTCGCGTAACGGCAAAACGGGCTTTCCCTTGGTCGATGCCAACCTGCGTGAGCTGGCCTGCTCTGGGTTTATGTCGAACCGGGGGCGGCAGAATGTGGCCAGCTTTCTGACCAAAAATCTGGGTATCGACTGGCGCTTGGGGGCCGAGTGGTTTGAGTCGCTGTTGGTTGACTACGACGTGTGCAGTAACTACGGCAACTGGAACTATGCCGCCGGGGTCGGCAACGATGCTCGGGGATTCCGCTACTTCAATATTTCTAAACAGGCCAAGGACTATGACCCCGAAGGCCTCTACGTCAAGCACTGGCTGCCGGAACTAGCGGCTATTCCTGCGGCCAAGGTGCACGAGCCCTGGCGGCTGCAGCCCGTGGAACAAAGGCGCTTTGGGGTCACCATCGGCGTTGACTACCCTGGCCCGGTGGTGGATTTGGCCAAGTCTGTGGCGGCCAACGAGAAAATCTACCACGCGGCCCGAGACCTTCGGGGGTAGGCAGGAGTCAGGGGTCAGGGGTCAGGGGTCAGGGGTTAGGGGTCAGGAGTCAGGAGTCAGGAATGCCCGGCTCTGTTGGATATTTCACAACTAAAGAGATTTCTGGAAAAGAAGATCTCCCCGGCAGGGGCGCAGAGCCCTGCGCCCTGGCCAGGAATCAAAATTCTTCGGTATTTTTGTGGCCAGAATTGTCCTGAGGAGATTTCTGGTAAAGAAGATCTCCTCGGTAGGGGCGCAGAGCCCTGCGCTCTGGCCAGGAATCAAAATTCTTCGGTATTTTTGTGGCCAGAATGCTCCTAGCCTCTAATCGTAGTCTTTGTAACGGTAAGGGTTGTTGAGCTAACATAGACTTCATATATGCAGGGCTGGCATTGCAATAGTTTGCTTCCTAGGTTGCTTAGATAATGTTTGCGACCTAGGAGAGGCTTCTAAGACAGGGCTGGCACCCCCTGCATAGTCATAGATCCAACCTTTTAATCAAAACCTTAAATCAACTCGTTGAATTAGCCATTTGACCTACGACCTCAGCTTTGGACGGCTGGGGTTTTTTGTGCCCTGGCTAGGGCTATGGGGTGACGTGATCGGTGAGTACCCACTTCCCATCCATGCCGTGGCTCATTCTGACGTTGAGGGGAGACCACAAACCCCGTTAGGATGAAGGAAGATAACCTCTCCCCATCCTAAAATCTCGCCGACAAACCATGGTGACTCAAAAACTAGACCAGCTTAAGGCTCTATTTGCCGCTATGGATCAGGCCTTGATTGCCTACTCGGGCGGGGTAGACAGCACCCTGGTGGCCAAGGTGGCCTACGATGTCCTGGGCGATCGCGCCCTGGCGGTTACCGCCAACTCCCCCTCCCTGCTGCCCGCCGATCTGGAAGAGGCCCAGGTGCAGGCGGCGGCCATTGGCATTGCCCACGAGATGGTCGCCACCCACGAGCTCGACAACCCCAGCTACGCCGCCAACCCCATTAACCGCTGCTACTTCTGCAAGAGCGAGCTGCACGACACCCTCAAGCCCCTGGCCCTAGAGCGGGGCTATCC
>JAIXUR010000114.1 GCA_027483425.1 Cyanobacteriota bacterium
ATTCAGAGTCATGGGACGTGGCCTCTTTGAAGGGTGGAACTGAATCGGCACGGAAATGGCTAGCTTGGCGATGGCTCAAGAGCCTGGGGTGAGTTGGGATGGAGTCTGCTTTGGGCGATCGCAAAGGTGGTGATTGGTTCCCTAGCCGCCACAAAACCACGGGTTCGATGACGTTCCCGCTCACGGCAGACGTGTATTGGGTAAAAAACAGATCCTGTAGCTTGGGCAAGCTAATGGTCAGGGCATAGATTGAAACCCTAGATCTAACCCTGAGGTGTGACCCTGATGTGTAACCACGAACGCCCCAGAGGCGGGCTTTACAGTCGACTTCGGTGTGCTAGTCGAATCATTTTGCCGGACTCCCCCCAGACTGTCAATCTTGCCTTAATGACATCCCTAGGCTAGAGCTACGGGGCCACCTACGAGAGAATCAGGGTTTTGATGATCCTCGCCCAGCGCCCTGGCTATCGAGGGGCAAAAAAAGGTCCAGCTAGCTAGGGGATAAGGTTTTCCACAGGGGGGTGAAACCCCTCTTTTTACCGTCCCAGGCTGTGGAAAACCTGTGGAAAACCTCCGAGGACATGGGGAAAATCGAGGAAAACTTCGGTTAAATATTTAATTTTGTAACATTTCTGAGGATGTCGTCTTGACATGGCTCCAAGGCGCTGCTCTAGCGGATTAATCGGTAGAAGGGTGACCGGCGCTCAATCCTTATCCCGAGCGGGGATTGGGGGCCATCGCACCTCCCACAGTCCCCAGATCGCCACCGCCAGCAGCAGGATAACGGTGAGAAAGCGTAGCGGCAAGGCTGGATCCCCACGCCAGCTCAGGTGGGCACTGCCCTCCCCGGCAATAAACCCCTGGAGTTGATCGGTCAGAACCGCGCCAGAGAGGGGAGCGCGGAATTCCGGCAGGGTGACCTGCCGCCTCGACCCCGCCAGAGTCATCCCCACCAGGGTAATGTGGTGGCAAAACCGCACGCCACCCCGAGGGGTGCGATCGCACAACTCTGAGGTAATGGCCACATCGTGGAGTTGAAAGGTGCGCTCCCCCTGGGGCCGCCAAGCCCAGGGACGGGGCCATTGTACCTGGCAGTAAACCGGCCTCGGGGCATCCCCCAGGGCCGTGGCGGGCTCCCCGGAGCGATCGCACACAACCCCACTAGGGCCAGGCATTCTCAACCCCCAGAGCCCCAGCAATAGGCCACATAGCACCATCACCACCGGCACCCGCCGCAACCTTGGTCCCCACCGATCCATCCAGTCCCCCTACTCTGACAACGGATCAGCCCCTCCTAGGCTCAGCTTGACCCACCCCCACCCCCTCCGAGGAGGGGACAGTTAGCCTGCTTTTGCGGAGGAGAAAATTATCCCGAACTCAGGTAGATTAAGGCATGCTCAGTCACAGACGGCTAAGGCCATGTCTTCGTCACCGGATCGTCTCCTGCGCACAACACTCTTTCGCACACACCCTCTCGCATACCCATGGGCAAGCACATTGTAATTACCGGCGTCAGTCAGGGGCTAGGGCGAGCCATGGTAGCCGCCTTTATCGCTGCTGGGCATACCGTATCGGGCTGTGCCCGCAGCCCTGGGGCGATCGCCGAGTTGACCTCCCAGTATCCTAGTCCCCACCAGTTCGCGACCTTAGATATTCGCGATGATGTCGCCGTTAAGGCCTGGGCTGAGGCCGTCATGGCCGCCAACGGCCTACCCGACCTGGTGATTAACAATGCGGGCCTCGTGAACCGCCCTGCCCCCCTGTGGACTATCTCGGCGGCGGAGTGTGACGCTGTGATTGCTGTTAACCTTAGCGGTACCTTCAACGTTCTGCGTCATTTTGCTCCCCCGATGGTCGAGCGACAGTCCGGCATTTTTGTGAACTTCAGCTCCGGCTGGGGGCGATCGACCTCTCCAGGGGTGGCCCCCTACTGCGCCACCAAGTGGGGGGTCGAGGGGCTGACCCAGTCCTTTGCCCAGGATCTGCCTCCGGGTATGGCGGCCGTCGCCCTCAACCCCGGCATTATCCACACGGCCATGCTCGAAACCTGCTACGGCGACGATGCCGCCGCCTATACCCCCATTGCCGCCTGGGTTAAGGCGGCGGTGCCCTACATTCTGAGCCTGCAGCCCTCGGACAATGGCCGGGCGCTGACGGTGCCGGGATAGAGGGTGTTGGAAAAGCCAGAGAGAGGCAGAAGGTCTAAAATAGGGTCAGCATAAACCCGCAACGGTTCAATAACAGACCTATTCCAATGGCTGAATTGACGATTCAAATCTCGGACGAGCTGGCGGAACGGTTAGAACCCCTTCGCAACCGTCTGCCTGAGTTATTGAGCCAACTTGTCAATGTGGGCAGTCCTCACTCAGCCTCTTTGGCCTTGGCGACGGCTAACCGACCAGAGATTCCCCAAGCCTACCTCGAAGTTCTTGATTTTTTGGTGACTCGCCCCACCCCCCAAGACATCCTCGCGTTCAAAGTTTCCCCCCTAGCCCAAAACCGCCTCAGCCTCCTGCTCGACAAAAATCGGGAAGGAAGCCTAACGGCATCTGAGGTAGCCGAACTGGATGCCTACGAGCAGCTTGAGCATTTGATGATTTTGATGAAGGCACGGTTGATCAGCGCAGCGGGCAACTCCTAGGAAAATGGTTCAGACATGCCATGACTTCTGCCAAAATTTCTGCTGACCTGCGTCAGCAGGTGCGTAAGCGCGCCGAGGGACGGTGTGAGTATTGCCTGCTCCACGAGGATTTTTCTATCTATACCCACGAAGTAGACCACATCGTTGCCCAAAAGCACGATGGTCAAACAACGGCTGACAACTTGGCGTTATCTTGCCTCTCCTGCAATCGCCACAAAGGAACAGACCTAACCACCTTTGACCCAGCCACGGGTGCGATTACACCACTCTTCAATCCTCGCAATCAAACCTGGGCAGAACACTTTGTCTTGAGCAACGGCTGCCTCGAGGGCATCACGCCAACCGGTCGAGCTACGGCAAAACTCCTGATGTTCAACACTCCCACTCGGTGCTTAGAACGTCAACTTCTGATCGCTCAAAGCCGCTATCCATGAAACGGTATGGATTGCAGATTCTGTTTCAAGTCTGTCAGCAGCTTTCTGGTGTCTGTTCGCAGGCGGCAATACTCACCCAGCTAGTGGATCCATCCACCCAGTACTCTTTCTTCCAGATCGGGGCATTGTGTTTGAGGGTGTCGATCGCATACTGACAGGCCGCAAACGCCTCAGCCCGGTGGGGGCAACCTACGGCTACCAGCACGCTGATGTCGCCCACGGCCAGCTTGCCGGTGCGGTGGTGAATGACCACGCGGGTCGCATCGGCCCAGGTGACGCGAATTTGGGCGGCAATCTGCTTAAACACCTCCAGCGCCATGGGCTCGTAGGCCTGGTACTCCAGCGCCACCACCGCCTTACCCTCACTGTTGTTGCGCACCATACCGCTCATCACCACCACGGCCCCGTTGGCGGGGTCATCGGCCAGGGCATACACCTACGCCAAGGCCAGGGGGGCAAAGGTCATCCGCAGGCTGTCGGCAGGGGCAGAAACACCAGGGGCAGAAACGGCAGGGGCAGAAGGTTGCATAAAAAAACGATGAACGGAACTTGATAGGGCACTCGTTTAAAGCGTCTTCGTCTACCGTAATGAACGGTTACATTGAAGGACTGCACCCCGTTGTCAGGCTGGGGTAGGCTAGGTCGATCCTCCTCTCAGAGGTTGTTTGAAAAGCCAAAGAGCGTCTCAGATTATACTTAGGGCGTAGGCTAATGTCCTCAAACTTCAGGGTTTTTGCGGCCTCTTGGCGGCAAACTATACCTGAGACAACCCTTTTCAAGCAACCTCTCAGTCATGTATTGAGGTAGACACCGGTTCTGGCCAGTGCCTCGCATTACAGAGTGGGCATCCTGGGTTCGCAGTCTTGACCAAGTCGGAGGTATACCGTGGTTGATTTATCGGCTTGTCAGATCACCGCTGCGGGCCATTGGGCGGGCCTGAGCTGGCGTCTTTTTAACCTGCTACTGCAACCTCGCCTGGTGTTGCCCCTGCTGGCTGTTTTGATCGCCGCTCCCTGGGCCTTTAGAACTTGGCGGTGGAAGCGTCAGGCCAGTCTGGTGGGGGTATTGCTGCTGCTGCTCTATGGCCTGGGCTTTTCGCCCCTGGGAGGAAAAGTGGGCGGTAGGGGGTTGGCGCTGCTGATTCCGGCGGACAATGGTCGGCCCGCCGATGCCATTGTGATTTTGGGGAGGGGGCCAGAGTTTCGCCCCAGCCGGGTGCAGGTAGCCGCTGAACTGTGGCAGCAGCAGCGAGCCCCCCTGGTGTTTGTCAGTGGCCGCAACGATGCCATTGAGATCGGCCAGATGCTAGAGGGGGCCGGGGTACCGGCGGCGGCCATTGATGGCG
>JAIXUR010000310.1 GCA_027483425.1 Cyanobacteriota bacterium
ATTCTGTCGGTACTGGCGATCGCGGTGCCGTTTTTGGCTCTGGTGGTGGTGGCCGTACTGCTGTATTTTGTCTTTCGTCGTCAGGGTCGGGGTCGCAAACGACGGAGCTACTGAGCGCAGCCTAAAAATTTGATCCCTAAAAACGTGTTTGGGTGATGGGCACGTGGTTGGGCTGGGCCGTTACATCCTGCAGCCAGCGACCCACGTGGGGAAAGCGACTGAGATCAAAGCCCCCCTCGGGGGCGACATGGGTATAGGCATACAGGGCAATGTCGGCAATGGTGTATTGCCCTGCGCCGAAGTACTGATGGTGGGCCAGGTGCTGATCCATGACTGCCAGGGCCTGGTAGCCCTGTTCTTGCTTGTAGGGCAGGGCCATGTCTTGATAGGCATTGAGTTTGGGCACATGGCAAAGCCAGAACCGGGGGGTCGCAATGTTGGGCTCATGGCTGTATTGCTCAAAAAACATCCAGCTGAGCACCTGGGTTTGAGCCAGGGGGTCGGCGGGCCAAAAGGGCGTCCCCTGGGCGAGGTAGAACAAGATCGCGTTTGACTCAGCCAGGTAGTGACCGGGCTCCCGTTCTAACAGGGGAATGCGACCGTTGGGATTTTTGGCCAGGAACTCAGGGGTGCGGGTTTCGCCCTTGAGAATATCGATCGCCACATAGTCAAAGGGAATGGCCAGCTGCGACAGCAGCAGTCTGACCTTATAGCCGTTACCCGAGGGCGGATAGTCGTAAAGGCGATACATGGCAGCTCCCGCCTTAGTCCTGCTGGGTGGAAAACTGGCGCGCCCCGATCGCCGCCAAGATCGTGGCCACGACCACCAAAACCGGAATGGTAAACCACGGGAACTCTGCCAGGGGCTTGTAGGCCGCTGCCCGCAGCCCCACGGTGGTGTAGGTCAAGGGCAGCAGGTACACAATCGCCTTGAGCCCCAAGGGCAGGGTGCTGGGGTCAAAGAACGTACCACCCAAAAACGACATGGGCACAATCAAAAAGTTGTTGAACAGGCCCACGCCCTCCAGAGATTTCACATTCAGCCCCACGATCACCCCCAGGCCGGCAAACACGGCGCAGTTAAGGGCGACCAGCAGCAAAAACAGGGGGTTGACAAAGCTCCAGAAGCGGCCCGTAAACAGGATAGCCACCAAGATCACCGAGCCCGCCGTCATCATGCCGCGCACAATGCCCGCCAGCATTTTGCCCAGGTGCAGGGCCAGGGGGTGGGCCGGGTACAGCAGCATTTCCTCAAAGGTTTTGGTAAACAGGCGATCGCCGCAGATCGAAAACGTGGTGCCGCCAAAGCTAATCACCATCGACGATAGGGCCACCATGCCCGGCAGAATAAACTCCAGGTAGGTGTCGCCCGCCGAGGGCGTAGACACCTGGTCGATGGCGCTGCCCAAGCCCATGCCAAAGGCCACAATGTAGATCAACGGTGACACCAGCCCCGACGCCGCCACCTGGGGAATGCGCACCCGCAAATCGAGCCACTCGCCCCAAAACACCGTTAGCGTATCGACCCAGAGGGTGCGTAGGGGCAGCGCTTCAACCGGGCGCGACTGGCGACGGGAGAGAATATTGGCCAAGGGGCGGCTCCTGTAATGTTTCTTAATAGCCTGTTACTAGCTTAGAGGGTTCCAGCGAATTACTCATCTAGAATTTTGATGAAACAGACCCGCTGTGGGCGGAGCCCAGCGTTTTGGGTCGCGATAGTGGATCGGATGGAATCCTCTACAGCCCTGGCCCAGCTCAAACCCTGCGATCGCCGGGTTTGAGCCCCAAAACTATCCAGACAACTGTATCGATCTATTGCGTTCCGGACATGAAAATTTAGACAAGCTGGTAGCTTGCTGTACAGCTTTTTAGCATAAAGGAAGCCGCTGCGATCGCAACCGTCCCCAGATTAACTCTCCGGCTCTGGGGGCGGTACCTTGCCCTGGCGCGGACAGTTGTTTGACACGGTGACCCTATGGTAGCGACCTCTACGGCCCAGGCCCCTTCGGTACAGCGAGACCAGCAGCTGGTGCTCTGGCTGGATCAGCTCCGCCTCGAGGATGTGCCCATTGTGGGGGGCAAAAACGCCTCGTTGGGCGAAATGATTCAGCAGTTGACCCCCCAGGGGATCCGGGTGCCGTCGGGGTTTGCCACCACCTCCCATGCCTACCGCTACTTTATTGAAAAAACGGGTCTAGATGCCCAACTGCGGGAGGTATTGGGCGGCTTTGACATCAACGATGTCACCGAGCTGCGGCGGCGGGGGCGAAAGGCGCGATCGCTGATTCTCAATGCGGTGTTTCCCGACGACCTCAAGGCCGCCATTCTCACGGCCTACCACCAGATGTGCGAAGCGGCGGGCCAGAGCCTCTGCCTCGGCGATGAGTCGTGCCTGGCGGGCAATACCCACACCGAGGTAGATGTGGCGGTGCGATCGAGCGCCACCGCCGAAGACCTGCCCGACGCCAGCTTTGCGGGCCAGCAGGAAACCTACCTCAACGTCTACGGCGACCAGGCGGTGCTGATTGCCTGCAAAAAGTGCTACGCCTCGCTGTTTACCGATCGCGCTATCTCCTACCGC
>JAIXUR010000315.1 GCA_027483425.1 Cyanobacteriota bacterium
CCCAGGCCCAGCTTGCCTTTGGCTTGGCCCTGTTTAACCAACTGCGGCAGGAGACGCCGGGGCAGAATGTGTTGGTTTCGCCCACCGGTGTGGCGCTGGCCTTGGCGTTGGCCTACAACGGTGCTGGCGGTGAAACCCAGGCGGCGATCGCCAGGGCGCTGGCGGTTCATGGTCTCGACCTCGACCAACTTAACCAGGGCAATCGGGCGTTGACTGAGTACCTGACTCAGCTGGACCCAGCGGTGGCCCTGGAGATCGCCAATTCCCTGTGGGTGAACCAGGATTTGCCGGTGCGAGCCGACTATCTGGAGCGGATGCAGGTCAACTATGGCGCGGAGGTGGCTACCCTGGATTTCGGCCAACCGGCGGCTACGGCCCGCATCAATGATTGGGTGAAGGCGCACACCCGCGATCGCATTCCGACCATCGTAGATGAGCTGCCCCCGGATCAGCTGTTGGTGCTGGTCAACGCAGTGTATTTCAAAGGCGCGTGGAGTGAGGCCTTTGACCCGGCCCAAACCCGCGATCGCCCCTTTAGTCTGGCCAATGGGGAGGTGATTGAGCACCCCCTGATGACCCAGCAGGGCGACTACTTGTATCTAGAGACCGACCAGTTTCAAGCCGTGAGTTTGCCCTACGGGACTGGGGCGCTCAGCTTTGAGGTGATTTTGCCCGCCCCCGGCACCGACCTGACGACCCTATCGACCCAGCTGACGCCTGAAACCTGGCAGAGCTGGATGAACCAGATGCGATCGCGTCCTGGAGAAGTGCAGTTGCCCAAGTTTCAATTTGAGTACGAGGCTGACCTGATACCGGCCCTAACGGCCCTGGGCATGGGCATTGCTTTTCAGGCCGGTCAGGCCGACTTCTCAGGGTTGACCGAGTTGGATGCCCTGATTAGCCAGGTGCGCCACAAAACCTTTCTCGAGGTCAACGAAGCGGGCACCGAGGCCGCCGCCAGCACCGCCATCGGTATCATGCCGACCTCCATTGCCCTTCCCCCCGATGCTCCGTTTCAGATGGTGGTCGATCGGCCCTTTTTGGCCGCCATTCGCGATCGCCAGACTGGGACTGTGCTGTTTATTGGGGCAATTTTGGATCCACGGTAGGGGGGATGGGGGAACTGGAAATTCAAAGTTCAAAGTTCAAAATTCCAGCCTCACTTGCCGTCTCGCTGATCGAGGAGGCGCTGCCACTCGGCGTCGATTTTGTCTTTTTGGGCGGCTTCTTGCTCGGTCAAATCGACTTCGGTGGTGTAGGCCAGGTCGTCGGTGCCCAGGACGGTCTGGGCGGTGAGGGTCTGGGCAAAGGCTAGCTTTTCCTGCCGCTCTGGGGTGAGCTGGTTGAGGGCGGCGGCGCGCTGCTCGCGCTCCAGGTTGCGGGCTTCGATGCGGTGGTTTTGCCGCTGCACCCAGAAGTAGCGCCCGAGGGGAATGCCCAAAAAGGCCGACCCGTAACCGAGAAGTAACCAATAGAGGGAATTGGCTAGGGCGACAATGCCCCCCAATTGGGACACCAGGGCCTGGTCTTGCAGCATATTGCCCAGCACCAGCGCTCCGATCAGGTTGGCGCTACCTAGGCCAATGGCAACCATAATCTGCCCGGAGGTAGCCTGGCTAAACCGTCGGGGCAGCTCCCGCAGGAAGCGGGGTGGGGTAATGGTGCGCCGAGCCTTGGCGGTCACCTGGAGCTCAGGGAACTGGTAGACGAGGCCGCCCTGGGGGCTGACCTGGGGCATACCGTTAAACCGACTCAGCACCGGCACCATAAAGTCTTCGAGATCGTTGGCCCAGCCTTTGCCGAGGTCACCCAAGAACGGGGTAATTTGCTCGGCCACCACGGCGCCGCCGTTGGCCTGAATGACCTGGGCGATCGTTTTCCAGCGTCGGTCATCGAGATCGGCGTTGGGGTTGCCGTCGCCAAACAGGAATGAGAACACCGCCTCTAACCAGTTCAGGTTCCCTTGGGGGCGAGCCGGGCGGCGGCGATCGCTCCGGGGGTCAAACATCCAAAAAATATCGGGGCCGATCCAGAGGCGGGGCATAAACACCATGCCGCCCCCGCCACCACTGTGACCACCACCGCCGCTGTCGTTATCTTCCCGTCCGGCGCTGCTGGCCGCGATCGCCAGCAGGGTGATGGCCACCACAATTAGCACCAGGGAAAGGATGAGGATGACCCCAAAGGAAATCCGGATCAGGTAAAACAGCACCCGCCAGATCTTTTCCCAGGTGGACTGCCACCGCAGTCGCCAAGACTTGCTCCAC
The DNA here is from genome assembly GCA_027483425.1 of Cyanobacteriota bacterium. Classification (GTDB taxonomy): domain Bacteria; phylum Cyanobacteriota; class Cyanobacteriia; order Phormidesmidales; family Phormidesmidaceae; genus Nodosilinea. Next base: position 2,268 of record JAIXUR010000315.1, read on the forward strand.
AGCACCGCCTGGAGGTTTTTGGGAAATACGTAGGCCACCTCGCCCGACTCGGACACCTGGAGGTTGGCCTGGGCCTCGGCGGCGAGGGCCAACACCGCTCGCTGGGCCTCCAACAACGGAAGGCCAGCCTCGGCGGCGACATCGCCTACGGTGACTCGGTAGCCCAGGCGTTCGACGGCCTGGGTGATTGTTTTTGTCTGCGCCATAACTAACTGAGTCCCTGGATGCTCACGACCACGCTGGGTTTCTATACTAACTGTCTCTACAACTAGTATAGAAACGGTGATTGTGAACTCGCAGGGGGCAGTTACCGTACCGGGTTGGGAAAGGGGTTGATCAAGCCAAGACCTGGGTAGGCAAGACGCCTACCCCACAGAGCCATGAACATTACCTAGCCCAGCTCTAGCCTTTGCCCAGGACTTGGTCGCGAATGGCCGTGATATCGCTCAGCAGCTCTTGCCGATTCGAGGCCTTGAGTAGATAGCGGTAGAGGAACCAGCCGCTGTAGATCAGCCCGATCAGCTCAAAGGTCGGCGATAGGAGGGGAAAGTCGTTGA
>JAIXUR010000459.1 GCA_027483425.1 Cyanobacteriota bacterium
ACTGGCTTCAGCCGGGGCGGAATCACGGCTGACCAGGGTTTATCCTTCAGGCCGGGCAGCGGCAGGGAGAGAAAAAAGAACAGGTCGGTCAGATTGAGCAGCCCGTCGATCTCGTAGACGCGATCGCTACTCACGTTCAACTCTCCCATTAGCCCTGCCTTGAGGTCATCGGGCATAGCGCTCTCGACTTCTACGCGGCACACAAAGCCATCGAGCCGCCGCTTGCGAATTTCTGTCTCGATCGCCAGCAGTAGGTCATCGGCTTCGTCCTCCAAGACCGGAAAGTCAGCATCGCGGGTAATGCGAAACAGATTATGCCCGGCGATGGTCATGCCGGGAAACAGGTAGTCCAGGTTTTCGGCAATCACCTGCTCTAGGGGCACCCCGATCCACACGCAGGGCTTGCCCTGGTGGGTGCTGAGGGCCTCGGGCATGCCCAAAAAGCGGGGCAGGCTGCTGGGCACCTTAACCCTAGCAAAGCGCTCAACACCGGTCTCGGGATCAACCACCCGCACCGCCAGGTTGAGGCTCAGGTTCGACATGCGTGGAAACGGGTGGGACGGGTCGACGCTGAGGGGTGTTAAGACCGGGAAGATCCGCTCCTCGAAGTAGCCCCGCAGGTAAGCGGCTTGCTCCTCAGTCAAATCGCGGTAGTTTTTTAGATAGACCCCATGCTGGGTCAGGGCCGGACGCAGATCGCGCTCAAAGGTCTGGTGCTGGAGCTTGATCGTTTCGAGCAGGTGCGATCGCATGATCTCCAACTGCTTCGTCGGCGTTAACTGATCCGGCGTTTTGGGATCCGCCTCCGCCTCGACCTGCTCCATCACCCCGGAGATGCGCACCATGAAAAACTCGTCCAGGTTCGAGCTATAGATAGCCAAAAACTTCAGCCGCTCTAGCAGAGGCGTGCGGGGATCCAGGGCTTCGTAGAGCACCCGATCATTAAATCCCAGCCAGCTTACCTCGCGATTAATGTAATAGAGAGGGTCACTCAGATCGACCGTCTGCTCAGCCAGATTGGCTTTAGTCATGGTTTTTGTAACCCCTTCAGCTCTAGTTGCCAGGTATCTTAGCTGTGGAACTTAATGACCAGGTTAAGGAACAGGAGCCGCAGCGCTAGGCAAAATCGGGGGTATCGGCATGCCCCAAACCAGAGGTTTAGATAAAGTCAGCGCAATCGTCGTAGGCGGTAACGCTCTAGTGATACTCTGAATGATGGCGCTTTAAATGTAACGGTAACTCAATAAAGCAGCCATACCAGCTGATCATACGAGATAGGCGCAAGCATGGTCACCACAGCAGAAAAAACAAACGTTGGCTACATTACTCAAATTATTGGCCCAGTTCTAGACATTAAGTTTACGGCTGGCGCCCTGCCCAAGATCTACAATGCCCTCAAAATTGAAGGCGTCAACCCCGCTGGCAACGAAGTTGCCGTCACCTGCGAGGTGCAGCAACTCCTGGGCGACTCCCAGGTTCGGGCCGTTTCCATGAGCACCACCGATGGTCTGGTGCGGGGTATGAAAGTTGTTGATACTGGCTTTCCCATTAGCGTACCCGTGGGTACCGCTACCCTGGGGCGAATTTTCAACGTGCTGGGTGAACCTGTAGACGAAAAGGGCCCCGTTAACGTCGACACCACCTCTCCCATCCACCGGTCTGCTCCTAAGTTTACCGACCTAGAGACCCAGCCATCGGTGTTTGAGACCGGTATTAAAGTAATTGATCTGCTGGCCCCCTACCGTCGTGGCGGTAAGGTCGGTCTGTTTGGTGGTGCGGGGGTGGGCAAAACCGTACTCATTCAAGAACTTATTAACAATATTGCTAAAGAGCACGGCGGGGTGTCGGTGTTTGGCGGCGTGGGTGAGCGCACCCGAGAGGGCAATGACCTCTACAACGAGTTCATTGAGTCTGGAGTGATCAATGCCAACGACTTGAGCCAGTCGAAGGTGGCTCTGGTCTTCGGGCAGATGAACGAACCCCCTGGGGCCCGCATGCGGGTGGCCCTGTCGGCGCTGACCATGGCTGAATACTTCCGCGATGTCAACAAGCAAGACGTGTTGCTGTTTATCGACAACATTTTCCGGTTTGTGCAGGCCGGTTCTGAGGTGTCGGCACTGCTGGGCCGGATGCCCTCCGCGGTAGGCTATCAGCCCACCCTGGGTACCGACATGGGTGACTTGCAAGAGCGAATTACCTCCACCCTCGAGGGTTCCATCACCTCGATTCAGGCGGTCTACGTCCCTGCGGATGACTTGACTGACCCGGCTCCGGCCACCACCTTTGCTCACCTAGATGCCACCACGGTGCTATCTCGGGCCCTCGCCTCTAAGGCCATTTATCCAGCGGTTGATCCGCTCGATTCTGCCTCCACCATGCTCCAGGCCAGCATTGTGGGTGAAGAGCACTACCAGACCGCTCGGGCTGTGCAGTCTACCCTACAGCGCTACAAAGAACTGCAGGACATCATCGCTATTCTGGGTCTAGACGAACTCTCCGAAGACGATCGTCTCATCGTAGCCCGCGCCCGTAAAATGGAGCGCTTCCTATCCCAGCCCTTCTTTGTGGCTGAGATCTTTACTGGCTCTCCTGGTAAGTACGTGTCTCTGGAAGACAACATCAAAGCGTTCAAGCAGATTCTGTCTGGCGAACTCGATGACATCCCTGAGCAGTGTTTCTACCTCAAGGGTGGCATTGAAGAAGTCCTAGAAGCCGCCGAAAAGCTTAAGGCTGAGAAGTAGCTCCTGCCCGGTCGGGGGTGGGTGAAGGCTTGCCCCCGACAGTCTGTGATAGTCCCTATTTCATCCTTGCTATGGCATTAACCGTTCGTGTAATTGCCCCAGATAAAACTGTCTGGGATTCTGAGGCAGAGGAAGTCATTCTGCCGAGTACCACTGGTCAACTGGGTATTTTAGCGGGTCATGCCCCGCTACTGACCGCCCTAGATGTGGGCGTCATGCGGATCAGAGCTGACAAAGAGTGGGTACCCATTGCGTTGATGGGTGGCTTTGCCGAGGTTGACAACAATGAGCTGATTATTTTGGTCAACGGGGCCGAGCGGGGCGATGCGATTGATCTCGCTAAAGCGCAAGCGGCTTACCAAGAGGCTGAGACACGCCTGAGTCAAGTCAATGCGGAAGACAAGTCGGCCACCATGCAAGCGCGGCAGCGTCTGAAGCGGGCTAGGGCTAAGCTCCAGGCCGCTGGGGGGCTCAAGTAGCTCCAGGGGCCTGTATCTAACTCAACAAAAAGCCCGTTGGCTACAAGACCAACGGGCTTTTTGTTGAGCCGTAGCTCTAATTAAATCCTGAAGGCAGGAGATAATCCGTACTAGAGGTCTGGGCTAACCGCTGACCTCTGGTGTAGCCATCACGAACTACCGGTAAAGGTGATCTCAGGGAAGCGCAGTTGGGCATCGGCCAAGGGTTTACCCTTACCCTCTTCCTGCCAATAGTTAATGATCTCCGTAGCCTGGTTGAGAATATCAACCCGCTCTTCTTCTTCGATCCAGGGCTTGCTCTCAAGCTCGGTTTTCATTTGTTCCCAGGCGTCGTTACGGGGCCAGAAGAAGTAAGAGGTGAGCGGG
>JAIXUR010000490.1 GCA_027483425.1 Cyanobacteriota bacterium
CCCGAGGTCTATGAGGTAGGGGCTTCAAACCTGGGGCACATCATTCTCTACAGTATTTTGAATGCCCAACCCCGGCAGCTGTGCGATCGCGCCTACCTGCCCGCCGCCGATCTGGCGACCAAGCTGAAGGAAACCGGCACCCCGCTGTTTGCGGTGGAGTCCCAGCGATCGCTGACCGACTTTGACATCCTGGGCTTTAGCCTCAGCTACGAGCTAGGGGCCACCAATATTCTTGAAATGCTTTCCCTGGCGGGCATTCCCCTCACCTGGCAGGAGCGCGATCAGGCCGGTGCACTGAATGTGGCCTCGGGTGCCTGGCCGCTGATCTTTGCGGGGGGGCAGACCGCCACCTCGAACCCTGAGCCCTACGCTGACTTTTTTGACTTTGTGGCCCTGGGCGATGGCGAAGAACTGCTGCCTGAAATCGCCCTGGTGATAGAAGAGGGAAAAGCCGCTGGCCTCAGTCGCCCAGAGCTGCTGCTGGATCTAGCCCAGGTGCCGGGGGTGTATGTGCCTCGGTTTTACACCATGGCCGCCGATGGGTCAGTGCCCCCCAACCGACCGGATGTGCCCCCCCGAGTGCTGCGTCGGGTGGCTACCCCGATTCCCGCCTACGCCATGGGCCTAGTGCCCTACGTCGAAACCGTCCACGATCGCATGACGGTGGAAATTCGCCGAGGCTGCACCCGGGGCTGTCGCTTTTGCCAGCCGGGCATGCTCACCCGCCCGGCCCGCGATGTGGAGCCCGAGGCCGTGGTGGACGCCATTGCCACCGGTATGCGCAAAACCGGCTACGACGAGTTTTCGTTGCTCTCCCTCAGCTGCTCAGACTACCTGGCCCTACCAGCGGTCGGGGTAGAGATTAAAAACCGCCTTAAGGACAACAATATTTCGCTATCGCTGCCCAGCCAGCGGGTCGATCGCTTCGATGAAAACATTGCCAATATTATCGGCGGCAACCGCCTGAGCGGACTGACCTTTGCCCCCGAGGCGGGCACCCAGCGCCTGCGCGACATTATCAACAAAGGGCTGACCAACGAGGAGCTGCTGCGCGGCATCAAGACCGCCCACGAGCAGGGCTGGAGCCGCATCAAACTCTACTTTATGATCGGCCTGCCCGGCGAAACCGATGTCGATGTCGTGGGCATTGCCGAGACCGTGCGCTGGCTGCGCCAGGCCTGCGTCACCCCAGGGCGACGGCCCCTGTCCTTTAACATCACCATCTCCAACTTTACCCCCAAGCCCCATACCCCCTTCCAGTGGCACTCGGTGTCGACGGAGGAATTTCGGCGGAAGCAGCGGCTGCTGCGGGAAGAGTTTCGGGATCTGCGCTGGATCAAGGTGAACTTTACCGACGTGCGCATTTCCGCCATGGAAGACTTTGTGGGCCGGGGCGATCGCCGCCTCGGGGCCGTGGTGCGCCGCGCCTGGGAACTGGGGGCGGGCATGGATAGCTGGTGGGAAAGCCTGGAAACCGCCTTCAATGCCTGGACCCAGGCCATTGACGAGGCGGGCCTGACCTGGAAGTACCGCCAGGTGGCCCAGGGCGAATGGAATGTCATGGACGCCGACGACACCAGTAGCCTAGATGCCCCGCTGCCCTGGGATCACCTGGACACCGGCATCGATAAAGCCTGGCTCAAGGAAGACCTGCAGCGAGCCCTGGAAGCCGCCACGGTACCCGACTGCTCCTTTGAGGGGTGCAGCCACTGTGGGGTGTGTGGCCCTGACTTTGGCCACAATGTGGTGGTGCCACCGCTGCCGATTCCGGCCTTCTTGGGCCACGGCCAACCCAGCCTAGAGCGGGTACAGCGCCTGCGGGTGACCCTGGGCAAACTGGGCTCCATGGCGCTGATTGGCCACCTGGATCTGGTCCGTCTGTTTGATCGCGCCCTCAGGCGGGCCGAGTTGCCCATTGCCTTTACCGGCGGCTTTCATCCGGGGCCGCGCCTGTCTCCGGCCAATGCCCTGCCCCTGGGGTATACCAGCAGCGGCGAAGTGGTGGACTTTGAGCTGACCCAGGCGATCGACCCGATCGCCTTTCTCCAGCGGCTGGCCGCCCAGCTCCCCGCCGAAATTCCCCTCTACGGCGTCGCCGAGGTGGCCTTGGATGAGCCATCGGCCACCAAGCGCCTGGATCAGGCCGAATACTATCTGCGCCTGGCGGTAGAGCCTGGCACCCCAGCCCCCTCAATCCCTTGGAGTCAGTGGGTGACTGGGGTGATGGCGCTGGAGGAGTTTCTCTGGCAAAAAACCACCAAATCGGGGGCGCTCCAGGTGGTGGACCTACGGGAGCGTTTGCACGATCTGGTCGTCGTCGATGCCGATCACCCACTCCCCCCAGGCCTGGAGTATTCTAGATGTTATGAGAGTATGTGGCTGAGGGTCCTGGGGAACTGCCGCAACGACGGGAACCTTCTCCGCCCAGACCATGTCGTCTCTATGGTGGAGCAGGTGGCAGATCACCCCCTACAGCTCCAACAGGTTCATCGCAGCCGACTGATTTTTGTATAGACACACCCTAAGGGGGCCAGATCATGGGCAGGCAACCCAGGCATTCACCAAGCACTGAACGGGGGGTAGGGGCAGGTCTAAGTCGCGGCCCTCGGGTCTGGAACGGTAACCGGCAATCTGGCGGGCTACAGCCGTGGCGGTTGAGTTTGGCCCTGGCGGCGGCCAGCTTGTTGCTGAGCCCGACCGCCACACCGGCTGAGACCTCAACCTGTGCCAGCGATGGCACCCTGGGCAACGGTGGAGCGGTCGATGTGACCTGCTGCCCCAGCGACCTGCTGTCGGTCTATTGGCCCGAGCGATCGCCCCAGCTCAGCCAGACCCTCTGCCAACTGCTGGTGTTCCCCACCGCCGGCCTGTCCAACATCGACGACTTCTACCCACGCATTGTGGACCAATCGATCTCCAGCAATAGTCGCCAAGCCTCCGCCGAACACATGACTCTGCCCAGCCTGTGGTGGAACCGCGACTTGCTGACCCCCCAATTGGGGGGACGTCGCCTGACGGAGTCGTGGATTTCTTACCAGATTAAAGACTCGGGTACGACCGTGGTTGATGTGATGGTCAACCCCCAGATTTGGTCGGTGCTGACCTACAACGAACGCTTCGCCGTACTCAATCAGTTTGGCACCACGGCCCGAGACTTTGGCTACAACCTGCGGTTTTTCCAGGGCAATGCCCGCAACTACCGCATGGTAGGGCTCTATGCCTGTGACTTTGAACCCCAGTCAGAGGGGTCTTTGGCGGCCGTAGCCGATCCTGACACCTGCTCAGCCAACCTGGATGCCGCCCAGATTGTGCAGCTGCAGCGCAATCTCCTGGCCGAGGGCGAGTCTCGTCAACAGTCGCCGACGGCGGCGGTGGCCACCGATCACAGTCCCTGAGTTGCAGGGCGGGGGCAAGAATTCAGGAGTCGGGAGTCAGAACTCCCTGCCTGACTCCTAGCTCCTGACTCCTGACTCCTGGCCAAATCAGATCTCCCTCATACCCCTGAGCCCCTCTAGCCGAGCTCAGCTCCGCAGGGTTTTCCAGAGGTCGCTATAGCGTGCTTCCGCCTCCGCCTCGAGGGGTAGGAGAAACTCACTCTGGTCAGCCACCTGGGGCTTCAGCGCTATAGCGGCTGGATGGCGCAGCGGCTCGGGCAGTTGCTCGGGGCTGCGGCCCCACAGGCGAGGCGAAGTGCCCTGGCCAAAAATACCAAGCTGGGTGGCAAAGTCATCGTCTAGGCAAAAGTCGAGCCAGTTCAGGGCGCGGGGAGATTGGGTCGACTCGGCCTGGGGCCGCACCCACAGCTGGGCACTCAGCAGCGTCCCCTGGGGGGGCACCGCCACGGCCAGGTGGCGATACTGCTTGAGCAGGGGCAGAATATCGTCTGACCAGCCGACGACGGCGGTGGCATCGCCAATCACCAGGGTCTCGAGGGCGTGGTCAGAGTCGTAGACGCGCACCTGCTGGTGGAGGTCGGTTAAAAAGGTCTCTAGGCCCGCCACAGCCCTGGGGTCTACCCCATTGGCTGAAGCGCCCAGGGCCTTTTGGGCCAGGCCCAGCACTAGCCGAGGATGGTCGGGCAACACCACCCGGCGGGATAGTTCGGGACGGAGCAAATCGGCCCAGGTGGTCAATGGGGCGCTGGTGCGGGGCAGGCGGGTGGGGTCATAGAGCAGCACCAGGTGGCTCCAGCGGTAGGGCACGGCCCAAATAGAGCCCGCAGCGGTGGGGATGCCGTCGCGATCGCGCCGCACGAGCTCCGGCCATACCGCTGCCAGATCGCCCCAGTGGGTGAGCGATGCCACCTCCACTGGCTGCACCAACCCCTGGCGAATGGCGGGGGCCAGCCAATAGTCGGCCAGGCTCACCCAATCGGCCACGGGGGGCAGCCTAGCCGCTTGGGTCTGGCTGTGCCAACCCTGCAGCAGGCGGTACAGTTCCACCAGGGAGTCTTGGGGAGTAACCGCCACCGGGCCACCTTGATCCGCTGGCCGTTGCTGAAAGGCTCTGAGCAATTGGGCCGGCACGGAGTTGGCCACCATAGCCAGCCGTAGGTCGCCAGCATTGGCCCGCTGGCACCCGGCCGCCAGGGCCGCCAGGGCCATCCCGCTGGTACCCGCTAAAAAGGTGCGACGATTCATGAGCATTTGCCCCTCAGCCCCCCTGATCGGGAGAGAATACTGATTAACCATAGCGTTTTAGTCTACGCCCATGAAAGCCGTCCGTGATTTTGTCAGCGTCTCTATCACCCTGATATTGGTATCGTTTATTGGCCTGAGCCTGGCTCGACTGGTGTACTTTTTTCTGCACAGCCAGCAGATTATTTGACCGCCGGACCTAGGGTAGAGGAAATGCGCAGGGCCAGTTCGGTCAGGTTGTCGCGCTCGGTGCAAAAGTCTTCGGCCTGGGGGCGGGGCACCCCAGCCTTTACCAGGTATTCCACCAGCAGGTTGAACAGCATGTCTTCGGCCAGCTGCCGCTGGTCAGCCCAGCCCCGCTGCTGATAGTACAGGTATTCTTGGCAGCGCAGGGCCAGGTCTTGGTAGGTGGCGTCGCGGGTCAAATACTGAAGGCGGCTAACAATCATGGCGACCTCAGAAGACAGGTTGCCCCCAGTCTAGCGAAGGTCAGTGGCACTAACCGATCGCCCGGAACACCACCGAGAGATTATTCGCGGGCATCGCCACGGTCTCAGCTAGGACTAACCCCTGGGCCTCGGCGGCATCGACCACCGCCTCTAGATCGCGCACGCCCCACTGGGGGTTTTGGGCCTGCAAGCTAGCGTCAAAGGCGGCGTTGCTGGGGGCGGTGTGCTGCCCACCCTGGCGATAGGGGCCGTAGAGATACAGCACGCCTCCTGGGGGCAACAGGCGACCGGCCCCCGCCATCAACCCCAGGCAGGCTGCCCAGGGCGAAATGTGAATCATATTGATGTTGACCAGGGCGGTGATCGGGTGACGCTGCAAATCTAGCGCCGGACAGGACATCGTGAATTGCGCGGATTCCATGGGCCAGAGCGGGGCAGCGGCATCTAGCTCTAGGGGGCCATGGAGGTTCTCGGCGGGGGCGAATTCTCGCCAGGCGGCGATGCTGTGGCGCGCTTCGGGGCTGAGGTCTGAGGTCAGCCACTGCCGGGGAGCGAGGTACGGCGCAAAGAAGACGGCATGCTCTCCCGTGCCGCTGGAGATCTCGAGCACGGTGCCAGTAGGGGGCAGTACCCGCTGCAATACAGCCAAGATGGGCGATCGGTTGCGATCGGTGGCGGGGGCGTAGCGGCGGTCATCAGGAGATGTAGGCATGGTGTGCGAGGTGTGGCCTAATTCAGCGTATTCTTCAGGTTCCTCGTCTATGCTATCTTCCATCCCAACCCTGGCCATCCAAACACTGGCGAATTAGACCTATGTTGCTGAGTGAATGACCAGTACGCACAGCCTTAAAAAATATCCTGCCCCAAAGAACCATTCCGACCAAGGTTACTGAACGCCACCCAGCGGGTCAATTCCATCAAAATCCTGATTCATACTAAATCCGAGTCACACAACCCCGATTCGAAACCGATACCTCGTAGGGAGCATTGCACTGCAATGCCCCTACAAACCGGGGGTATACAAATAGGATTTGGTATCAGTCATGGATGGAAGACGTTGAGGGCGATGATGAAAGCGCCCCAGCAAACCGTAGATCAGCAAGCCGCCATATTCCCGCAGGGCCAGGGTGGTGACGTCAATGGCCGATACCGCATCAGGAACAACGACCGGGTGGGGCACGACCTCAAAGCCAAAGCTGCGAAAGGTCAGCAGTGACCGGAGCATGTGGGGCTGATCGGTAATCAAAATAATGTGCCGAACCGCGAGCTGCCTGAGCAGAGGCACTGAGTAAAGGGCATTTTCTTCGGTGCTACGAGCCCAGGGTTCAGAAATTAGGGCTTTGCTGGCGACACCCGCTTGGCTGAGATAATTGACCAGCCGCGGCGCTTCACCCCGACCCGTAGCAAGAATAACCGGGGCCCGACCCGACTGCCATAAATGGGCGGCCAGTTGAGCCCGCTCGTGCTCAGCCAGATTCCCTCTTCCCAAAATGACGATCGCATCGGCGGTTTGCCCCCGATCGGCGGGGAGAGGGGCGACCAAACTCTGCACGGCTAGGGCTGCGCCTAGGGGAGAAATCAGCGTCAGGTACATGCAGGTCAGGGTCAAAAAGCCCAGCAGCAGGCGTCGTCTATGGCGATCGCGACGGATGAGACTGGTGGCGATCGCGGCCCCCGCTAAGGGCAACAAGACCTGCGATGGACTAGAAAACCACCGAATGAAGCCATGGCTGGCGCTGTCCCACCAATCTAGAGAGAAGGGGAGTGACATGATGATTGAACGTCTGGTAGATGCGATCGAACCCACCTAAAAGAGTAACCCGGAAAACTTAAAAAAACTTTAAGCGGCGGCTGAAAGTCCAGTGCCACACAAAGATACAGAACAAGCGTCAGAGGCTAAGCTAAGCCACAAACTCAGCCGCAGGTGGAGCCGTTAGGAGATTTTTTGGCCCATGAAGATACCCCTAGGTAAGGGCGCAGGGCTTGGGGCCTTAAGCTTAAACAAAATCCTTAGGTATTTTCAGGGCCAGAATTGTCCTCAGCCCAAGGATGGCGATCGCTAGGCCCTGAGAGTATCCCAGCCCATAAACCATCTCGATCACAGGAGGCCGAAGCCGCCCAGGGCGGCAAAGTTCCCCCTCCGAGAAAATACCCGGTAAAGATGCTAGACCGATGAATAACATTAAAGCTTAGGTAAATTACGCAGAGATGGGGGGCGGTCAGTAATAAGACGGATCTATACTTACGTACAGGATACAAAGCAACCTCAGCATGGAAACCCCGTGCCTACCCAAGGTGCTTTGTAGAGAACATCTACCGAGTTTGTGCGCTTCTCCCATCACAACAGGGTTGGTCTGTATTAGGTGTTTCCTATGACAGACAAGACTTTGAGGGAGCCTACCAAAGCAATCAAGCACAACATCTGCTAAAGGTGCACTACCAACTGACCGACGAGAGCGAGTCTTTGCTCTTAGCCCTATTTAGGGTTGGTATTCATCCATATACACGAGGTAGATTGAGATCATGAGTTTAAGAGCTTTTGGATTAGCCCTAGGTGCGGCGGCTGCTTTCTCGGGAGTCGCTGTTCTAGAGGCCCCTGTACAGGCGGCTGACATCGCAGGCAAGACCCTAGACTTCAGTGGTAGAGCGAGACTAACGGGGGCAGGCGGTGTCGTTGGCAGCACTTCTACACTAGATTTTGCTAATGGTAGTGGTAAGTTTGGTCCTTCAGCTGGTGCTGCGATTAACCTCAGCCCCAGCAGCCTTCCCTACGGCGTTTTTGGGTCTACATTTAGCATTAGCGATTTAAGTCTGACCAAATTAACGGCCTCCACCTGGGGCCTAGCTGGTGCACCAGTGGCTAATTGGCTAAGTGGACTGCCCTCTGGCATCGCCTTCACCCTCGAATCCTTTAGTCTGACAAGAACCACTACCAACTTCGAGGCCGTAATTGCTGGCTTCTTTACCCCATCTAGTCTGCCTGGGGGTGGTGACTTGACGACTCAGGGCAAGTTCACACTTGAAGGCACGTCTTTCTCCGCTGATGTCACCCCTATTCCTACCCCGGCGTTGCTGCCTGGTTTGGTAGGTTTGGGCTTTGCGGCCCTGCGCAAGCGTGGGCAAGACAACTCTGAGCAAGATGCCTAATGGCCATCGGCTAGGTTCTAACGCTTAGGTTCTGATACATTATCCTCCGGTGTTAAAGCCGGGGGATTTTTTGATTGGGTTCTTAAAGGGCCAGCATTACCCCTGTTAAGGCAGCAAATCCGTTCGATACAATTCCTGAAACGGACTTGTATCGACGGACTACGGCCCCGACCACCAGGGAGTTCACTCCCTGGCTCATAGCTAAAGTCTGCTAAAGCAAACTGGATGACCCAGCCCATAATCCTCTTTAGAGTAGAGAATTTCTGCTTTGAGCCTTAGATTTTTAGTCCAAGGCTGAGCATCGAGTCAAGGCTATCGGCCTCTCAACGAGATCTACCTTAACAAGGGTATTGGCAAGATCTAAGGTCACACTACCAACAAAGAAAGGGAGCCTGTTTGGCTCCCTTTCTTTGTTGCTCTTGATGCAGTACGACTCCCTCAGGGATTTCAGACACCTCTACTATTGAGCCGATATCTTCTGGGAGGGGCGATCAAAGATCGCGATCGCGCCGTAGTAGTAAGCGGTAAACATCAGGCTTGAGAAAATTTGCCCACCCCAGACCCCGTGCCAAAAATCGAACGACTCTTCCCCCCAGTACACCGCTGCAAAGGTCATGAGCATAATGCGGGGAATATTGAGGACTAGCGCGATCGCCACTCCCATGGTGGCAACCAGCACAATGCGCAACCCGCTTTTCTTAGCAAAAAGGCCCCAAAGAATACTAATGCCCACCAGCACAAAGGCCATATCGTAACCGCTACAGCCGGGGGCCACTTCTACGCCCCCCGTCGGCAAATTAATGAACCGGGCCTGGGCCTCTGCGGCTTGACCCATGGCTCTCAACAGGAGACTGCTAATCCAGGCCATGGCGTTTTCTAGCCGATAGGGCCCTGTTACCGCCTGAATAATCTGGTTTGATAGCCAAATCCAATCTGGGTAAAAGCCTGCTAGAATTAGCAGGCAAGCCAAGGGAAAGCGGCCAAATATCGCTGGCGTAAATGAACTCCAGGCGATGCCGATTAAAATCAGCATCCATAGGAAAGCCTGAAGAGAAATTGAACTCCTAATAAACGGTAGCCAAAGGGCTGCGGCCAGAATCAGGGTGTGGCCAATAATGCGATCATCTGCCAAGACGGTGACATTTGCCAGGTCTTTACGGCGGGTCCAGAGCAGCTGAAATCCTAAATATAAGAACCCCAGGTTGAGCACTACCTGCGATTGCCCTTTCCAAAGATCTGCAATAAAAAAACTAATATAGGTATACCCATAGAACAAACCAGCGATCAGTCCTAGGGAGACGATGCGCCCATGGTGGGTAGTCAAACTCCATTGCAGAGCTGGCTGAAGTTGCTTTCGGCTAATTAATTTGACCATAGCAAAAAATAGAGTCTCCGCAAAGAGCAGGCTAACAAGACAAGGGGCGAGTTGGGTGCGTCATCGCCCGGCCTGACGCACCCAAGAGAATGGCATAGGCTTAGACCCTGACACGGGAGCCAAAGCGACCCACCAAAATGAGGGCAAGACCGGTGATCAACAGGTTGCCAAAGCTATTAACCCCAGCCTTAAGCACGCTGGTTTTAGCGGTGCGCTTAGCCGTATCGACCTGGTCAGTCAGAACCTTAGAAGCCTGCTGCAAAATCTCTGGCGTTAAGTCTGGCGAAACCGCTTGAGGATTGATCTCAGCACTGGCAATTTGATCGCGTACCTGGGCCTCTTGGGTGGCAATGGTAGTGATGGCCATGTCCTTAAGCTTTAGGCTGTCACGGGCCATAAGCAGGCCTGACAAGCTAAACATGACCCCAAGGGCCAGACAGAGCAGAGCAATTTGCTTGCGCAGGCGGCGATTGTCTAAACAGCCAAATAGGGTCAGCGACAGGCCCAGGAGTAGCACCACGCTGCGATCACCCATCTGCTGCACTAGGCCCACGCGCCATTGAATATCAAAGGGGTTAGGCGGCAGCGCCAGCACTAACATATCGATCAAAAATCCAGCTAAACAGGCCAGCCCAACAATCAGACATAGGGCCTGCCCTGGGGTAGCCTGAAACGATGGCGATGATGATGCTCGGCGTAGAGAAGGAGAAGAAGAAGCCATGGCGATAACGGGGTAAGGGATAACTATAAAGTTGATTGTCTGTAGTTTTGGCCAGGGGCTGGGTGAAGAAACTATGGCCAACCTGGAATTACTTACGGAGATTAGAGGGCTCTAGCCGGATTGGAATCTAGGTCTTTAAAGTTCCTTATCAATTAGCCGCCAAAACTTTATGCTGTAACGCAGGCGGGAGTCGAGGCGGGCGGCCCCTACCTACAGCGGCATGACCGCCTGGGTGAAGGGTGGAGGGCTACTTGATCACCTGCGCGAGTCGCTGTCGTAGGGCCTGATTGGTTTTCTCTAGGGTGAAGTGGGCCAGGGCATGGTGATAGCCCGCCTGGGCAATGGTCTGGGTATGGTCAGAGTAAAGATAGCTCTGGCCGATTAGATCGCTTAAGATTTGCGGCTGGTCAGGGGGGCATAGCCAACCGGTTTCACCGTGGGTGATCAGTTCAACGGTGCCACCGCCAGCCGCGGCGATGATCGGACGCTGGCAGAGCATGGCTTCGACAATGACACGGCCAAAGGGTTCTGGAGCGGTTGAGGTATGGGCAATGAGATCGCAGGCCTGCATGAGTTGAGGAATGTCGGACCGAAAACCCAAAAACTTGACCCGCTCCGTCAACCCCAACTGATCGACCTGCCGATGCAAAGCCTCGACATAGTCATCCTCGCCAAAGAGAGCATCGCCGACCAACAAAGCCTCCACTGGCTCAGGACATTGGGCCAGGGCTTCGATCAAAACATGCTGACCTTTCCAGGGAGCAAGGCGGCTAAAATGACCCACCACAAACCGATTGTGCAATCCCAGTTCGGTTCGCAAAGCCTGGGCCGTTTCCGGTACCGCTTGATAGGCAGCGGGCTGAAACCCGTTATAGACAACGCTAACTTTTTGGGCCTCTCCGCCCGCTGCAATGAACGCAGCTTGGGTGGCGCTAGAGTTAGCAATCACGTGGACCGCACACCAGTTAGCGGCAGCGACCAAAACCCGTTGGTTGGTACGGCTGAAGTGCTCTGGCGAGATGATGTCTCGCAAATGATGAATTAAGGGCTTGTTGCACAGTCGACTGGCCAGGGCGCCAAGAATTAGCGCCTTGGAGGTGTTGGTATAAATTAGGTCAAAATCTTGCCCCAGGTGGGCAATGGTGCTGACTAGGGGAACCAACTGGCCAAGGCTTTTTACCCCCTCCGCCCAGCCACTGGCCTTACTGACTTGAATTGGAGTTTGAGTTAGAACCTGATGCGGAATTTGCCGAGACGCTAGGGCGTTTGGAAAAGGCCCGTCTTGAAAAACGCCGACCAGGCAATCGGGGGTAAAGGCACTGGCAACATCCAGCAGGGAGAGTTCAGCCCCGCCCAGTTTGCCGCTTTGGTCGAGGAATAGAACGTTCATAGGTCAGCTATCCATCGCAAGTTGGTAGACGGCTTTAATCCGCTCGGCAATGACTGGCCAGGTATAGTTAGCCTCTACATACCCTTGGCAAGCCGCTGCACCGGGGAGTTGCCGCTGCCCCGATAGCGCTTCGTTCAGACCCTGGGCCAGTTGCTCTGGGCGGGTGCCCTCGAAGACCAGGTCTGGGCAAAAGGGGGTCAAAATCTCGGGAATGCTATCTACCGGGGTGCCCATCACCGGAGTGCCATTGGCCAGAGATTCAATCACAATCAGGCCAAAGCCCTCTAGGGAGACCGTGGGTACCACCGAAAGGGTGGCGGCTCGATAGGCCAGGGCCAGGTCTTCGTCAGAAACAAACCCCAGCAACTGGACGTGGTTAGCCAATTCTAAGTCTTGAATCTGCTGCTCTAGCTCTGGCTGCAAGGCACCTTTACCGGCAATCAGCAGCAGCACATCGGGGTGCTGGCGGCGCACCTGGGTGATGGCAGAAATGAGGTTTTCTAAACCCATGCGGCGGGCCAGACGACGTACCGCCAGCAGAATGGGGCGATCGCTCGGCCAGCCCAGGCGTTCACGGGCAGCGGCAGCGGTTACCGACGTATCAAAGCGGGTGGTGTCGACACCGGGGGGGACAATGTGAATGCGATCGTAGGGAATGTGGTATTCCCGGTGTAGCGCTTGGCGAAAGGCCTCAGACAACACAATGAACTGTTGCACCTGGCTGTAGGTACTCCACTCCATCAGCCATTTAGCCCGAATGGCCCAAGAACTTCCCCCTTCGACTTTACCTTCAAGGGCCCAGGGGCCCTGAAAATGCATAGCCACCGGATGCTTCCGGAGTTGGTCAAGCAGAGGAAAGGTATACAGTCCAAAATGGGAGACAACTAGAGAAAAATCTTCGGTGGAAGTGATCTGCTTAAAACTATGCCTGGCCTGCTGCCAGCGGTTGAGGAGCGGAGCTTGAATCGGCGCAAATCCATGGATTTGCCCCTGAGTAGTTTGGGCCACCTGAGGGCTACCAGCCACTAACCCTCGAATGTGAATACCCGCCTTAGGCAGGTAGCGAACACAGTCGTAATAGACGCGGTTGAGCCCGCCCGCTTGCTCAGGAAACCAGCCCATACCAATCTGAAGGGTTTTCATCGATTGAACCTATTGCGTTACAAAAGGGGTTGAGGTTGAGA
>JAIXUR010000486.1 GCA_027483425.1 Cyanobacteriota bacterium
CCCCCGGTTTGTAGGGGCATTGCACTGCACTGCTCCCTACGTTTTGGATACGCCCACGTCCCCACGGCTTGAAGGCGTTCATGGCTTTGTGGGGCAGGTGTATCGCCCGTCCAGCGAGCATAGGCGATCGGCAGTATGCCTACGTCGCCAGGGCTGCTGCCATCGCCTGCCCCGCTAGCCAGCCCGTGGTCCAGGCGCTCTGAAAATTAAAGCCGCCGGTCACTCCATCGATGTTGAGCACCTCGCCCGCCAGGTATAGCCCTGGGCAGCAGCGGCTCTCCAGGGTTTTGAAGTTGACCTCAGGCAGGGGGACGCCGCCGCAGGTAACAAACTCGTCTTTAAAGACGCCCTTCCCGGCCACGGCATACTCCCCTCGGGTCAGCTCCGTGACCAGCGCTTGCACCTGGGTCTTAGACAGGTCAGCCCAGTTCAGACGGGTGTCCAGTTTGGCCCGGTGCTGGGCCAGGTACTGCCACAGTCGCCGCGACAGGGCCGGAAACGGCGAAAACGCCGCCACCGATCGCTTGCCCTGGTCTTGCTTGAGGTCTAGCAGCGTTTGCCGCACCTGATCGGGCTTGAGGGCGGGCAGCCAGTTCACCGTCAGCGTAGCCCGGTAGCGCTGGCGATGGAGCCCCACCGCTCCGTAGGCCGACAGCTTGAGCACCGCCGGGCCGCTGACGCCCCAGTGGGTAATCAGCAGCGGGCCGCTCTGGGTCAAGGCGGGTGCTCCCTCGAGGGCCAGGTGGAGTTGCACGGTCTCCACCGAAACCCCGGCCAGGTCGCGCAGGGCCGGGTCGGGAATGGTGAAGGTAAAGAGCGACGGCACGGGCGGCACCAGGTCGTGGCCGAGGCTGAGGGCCAGGCGATATCCGCCGGGGCTACTGCCCGTGGCCAGCAGTAGGTGCTGGCATTGCCACTCGGCCCCAGTCCGAGTCGTTAGCCAAAAGCCCCCCTGGTCGCGCTTGACCTGGGCGATCGCCTGGCTGGTGTGGATGGCAATGCCCAGCCGCCGGGCTTCCCCCAGCAGGCAGTCGACAATGGTGCCCGAGTCATCGGTGGTGGGAAACATGCGGCCATCGGCCTCGGTTTTGAGCGTCACCCCCCGCTGCTCAAACCAGGCCACCGTATCCTGGGGCTGAAAGCGGCTGAAGGGGCCGCGCAGGGCATTGCTGCCTCGGGGGTAGTGGGTGACCAGCACAGCCGGGTCAAAGCAGGCGTGGGTGACATTGCAGCGCCCGCCGCCGGAAATTCTCACCTTGGCCAGGGGCGATCGCCCGGCGTCAAAAATATGGATGGACTGGTGCGGGTTGGCTTCGGCACAGGCGATCGCCCCAAATAGCCCTGCCGCCCCGGCCCCAATCACAATCACCGTTGCGGAATGAACCGAGCCAGCCTCTAGAGCGCGATCGCCCCTCATGGCCCCTGCCCCGGCAGATACACTCGAGAGCTGATCGTCCCCTGGCGCTGGGCGCGGCGGTAGAGAATCTCCAACTTGCCCCCCGCCTCTTGAATAAAGGCCCGCTGGCGGCGGTACAGCCCCTGAAACAGGTTAGCCAGCAGCAGGGCCAGCAGCGCGACCACCAGCCCCGCCGCAGTGGAGGTCAAGGCTTCGTCTAACCCAGAGACCACGCCACTGGCGGCAGGGCCGGTGGTTTCTCCCAAACGCAGGGTAGAAAATGACCGCATTAGCCCCAGCACCGTGCCCAGCAGCCCCAGTAGGGGGGCAATGCCCACCACCGTCTCAAACAGGGTTTGAAACCGCTTCAGCACCGGTAGCTCAGCCTGGGCAGCGCTCTCCAGGGCGAGGCGAAATTCTTCGGGGGTGGCATCGTCCAGGGTCAGGGCCGCCAAAAAAATCCGGGCAATGGGCAACTGTTGGTACTGCTTCAGCTTGGCGATCGCCCCCTGGGGGCTCTGGCTAAATGTCGTCAGCACCTGGGGCACCAACCCCGGCTGCTGACGACCCAGCCGCAGCCAAAACCAGCCCCGCTCAATGCCCAAGGCAAAGGTCAACAGCGAGCACAGTAGCAGCGGCCACATCACAACGCCCCCCGCCGCAAACCAGTTACCCATAGTGCAGATGCCTTAACCCAAGAACCTAACTATGATACTGGCCCGCCAGGGTTTACGGTCTAGGGCATGGGGTTCATCGTCCCGACGCTCTAGCGTCGAGACGCAGCCCCAGACGCTCCAGCGTCGTCTGGGATTGGGCGCTGGAGCGCCAAGGGGGCGTGCCCACGCGGAGCGTGGGCACGATGGGGGTTCCTACATCGTGCCTGGAAAGTGCTCGATCTGAGCGTAGCCGCTAAACACCAGCTGGTTGCCCTTGGTCTCCAGGCGGTTGACCCGCAGCATCACCCCATCCAGGTTGAAGCGCTCCAGGTCAACCATGCGGTTGAGCACCTCCGCAAAGCCCTGGGTAAGGGTGGCCGAGATCGACAGGATCGACTCGGGAATACCCTCGGGCAAAAATTCTGGATTGGCGAAAATAATTCGCCGCCGCTTCTCCACTGTGACTTGAGCCGACAGCTGAATCGGCACATCTTTGTGGTTGGGCAAATCGGTCTTAGCGTAAATTCTGACCTTCTGGTCGGGCAGC
>JAIXUR010000576.1 GCA_027483425.1 Cyanobacteriota bacterium
CATACCTTTCGCCATAGCTTTGCCACCCACTTGCTCGAAGATGGCTACGACATCCGGACCGTGCAAGAGTTGCTGGGCCACAAAGATGTCAAAACCACGATGATCTACACCCATGTGTTGAATCGGGGTGGGCTGGGAGTGCGAAGCCCGCTAGACAGCTGAGCCGACAACCGACAACAGTTTTTTATACGGTTGACGGGGAGCGCCTGTACCAGTATTCTCTTACCTTAAGCCGTTCAACAGAACGGTGGCCACGCAGAACTCGAAAATCTTAGCGCTGTCTGAAGGTGCTGACAACACCAACAGACAGCTAACCCCGCAAATCTACCAGCAGATTGCGAGGCTACGGTAAATGGTACCCTAGCCCCCTCAGTTTGCACGTCAAGCGTGGGTGGCTAGGGTTTTCGCGTTCTGTCTTCCTCAACCAAAACCGGAGACAGAACCCATGTTTGAATACCTCGAACCCGACGCCGCTGGCGCGTCGAATCATCCGCCTGGCCAGCCCACCCGGCCTCACCCCCGCCCCGAGCGCCTGCGCCACCTGCTCTACGGCAGCCGCGCTGCCATTGACCGCACCATCAAAATCCTCCATGCCTACGGCTACGCCGACCCCAACGATTGGAGCGACCCCATTCCGGTGCCCCCCAGCGGCACCGGAATGGGATCGAGCGGCATAGGGGGCATTGCCCCAGAGGGGGTGACCTGGATGGTGATTTTGACCAAGACCCTGCTGCTGGAGTAGCCCAGGCCTGGGGTTGGGGTGCCCGCCCTGGGTGAACAATCGGTTCAGCCGGGGGTGGTGCAGACCCCAACCCCGCCCTTTACAATGGGGACTCATCCCCCCCGACTCACCGCACCCGAGAACTCGCCGTGGCCGCCAACTCCTCCGCCAAGCCCACCCTGATGCTGGTCGATGGTCATTCCCTGGCCTTTCGTTCCTACTACGCCTTCGCCAAAAATGCCGACGGGGGCCTGCGCACCTCCACCGGCATTCCCACCAGCGTCTGCTACGGCTTTCTCAAGTCGCTGCTCGACATGATGGAGGTAGAAAAGCCCCAGTACGCCGCCGTCGCCTTCGACCTGGCCCAGCCCACCTTTCGCCACGAGGCCGACGCCACCTACAAAGATGGTCGCCCCGAAACGCCCGAGGGCTTCATTGAGGATGTGGAGAACCTCAACGAACTGCTGACCGACTTTGGCCTCAATATATATGTGGCCCCCGGCTTTGAGGCCGACGACGTGATCGGCACCCTGGCCACGAAGGCCCTGGCCGAAGGGTTTTGCGTCAAAATTCTCAGCGGCGATCAGGATTTGTTTCAGCTGATCGACCCCGATGAATGCATCACCGTGCTGCACCTGGGCAACGCCTTTGCCAAGGGGGCGAAGACAGGGCTGGCCCAGGAATTCAAAATTGAGCAGGTGAAGGCCAAGCTAGATGTCTACCCCCACCAGGTGGTGGATTACAAAGCCCTGTGCGGTGACTCGTCGGACAATATTCCTGGCGTCAAGGGCATTGGGGCCAAAACGGCGGCCAAGCTGCTGGCGGAGTACGGCGATCTAGATGCCATCTACGCCGACATCGACAATATCAAGGGGGCCACTCAGAAAAAGCTGATCGAGGGCAAAGAATCGGCCTACCATTCTCGCTACATGGCGAAGATCGTCACCGATGTAGATTTGCCCATTGACCTGGCCACCTGCAAGCTGGATGGGTTTGACCCCGATGTGGTGATTCCGGCCCTGAAGAAGCTGGAGTTTCAGAACTTTGTGAACCGTCTAGGCAAGCTGCAAATTGCCTTTGGCGGTGGCTCCGCCGAGGAAACAGCGGCGAAGGTGAGTCAGGCCTTGACGGTGAAGGGTGAAGGGGTGAAGGGTGAAGGGTTAGGGGAGGATGCTGCTGGCGGTGCCGATGTGGCCTTCTTTACGGCGGCGGAGACCGACAGCGCCCAGGGCGTGGATGAGGTGGCGATCGCACCCCAGATCATCACCACCGAAGCCCAGCTCTACGAACTGCTCGACATTCTCTCGGAGCAAAAGAACCCCGCCACCCCCGTTGCCTGGGATACTGAGACGACATCACTGGAGCCCCGAGACGCCACCCTGGTAGGCATCGGCTGCTGCTGGGGCACCGGGCGCGACACGATGGCCTACATCCCCGTGGGCCACAGCGAGGGTACCCAACTGTCCCTCGCCATGGTGCTGGAGGCCCTGCGTCCGGTACTCGAAAGCGACGAATTCCCCAAGGCGCTGCAAAATGCCAAGTACGATCGCCTGGTGCTGCGCCACCAGGGCATTCACCTGCGGGGGGTGGTCTTTGACACCATGCTGGCCAGCTACGTGCTCAACCCCGAAACCAGCCACAACCTGACGGATTTGAGCCTGCGCCACCTCAACCTGGTGGCCCAGAGCTACGAAGACCTGGTGCCCAAGGGCAAGACCATCGCCGATGTGGCGATCGCCGCCGCCGCCACCTACTGCGGGGCCGATGTCCACACCACCTATCTGCTGGTGCCCAAGCTGATGGCCGAGCTAGACGAGGTGCCCGATCTCAAGGCCCTGTTTACCGCCATTGAACTGCCCCTGGAGCCGGTGCTGGCCGAAATGGAGAGCACCGGCATTCGGGTTGACCCCGACTACCTGGCCACCTTTTCTAAACAGCTCGAAACCGACCTGGCCCGAATTGAGCAAACCGCCTACGAGGAAGCCGGGGAAACCTTTAACCTGGGGTCGCCTAAGCAGCTGAGCGAGCTGTTTTTTGAAAAGCTGGGGCTGGACAAGCGCAAGTCACGCAAAAACAAATCCGGCGGCTATTCCACCGATGCCTCGACCCTCGAAAAGCTCCAGGGCGACCATGCCGTGGTGGATTTGGTCGTCGAACACCGCACCCTCTCGAAGCTGAAATCGACCTATGTCGATGCCCTGCCTACCCTCATTCGCCCCGACACCCACCGGGTACACACCGACTTTAACCAGGCGGTGACGGCCACGGGGCGGCTGTCCTCCTCGAACCCAAACCTGCAAAACATTCCGATTCGGACGGCCTTTAGCCGCAAAATTCGGGCGGCCTTTCTGCCGGAGTCGGGGTGGCGGCTGGTGGCCGCCGATTATTCCCAGATTGAGCTGCGCATTCTCGCCCACCTCAGCGGCGAGCCGGTGCTGGTGGAGGCCTATAAAACCAACGACGATGTCCACGCCCTCACCGCTCGGCTACTGTTCGAGAAAGACGACATCACCGCCGACGAACGCCGGGCGGGGAAGGTGATCAACTTTGGCATTATTTACGGCATGGGGGCAGTGCGCTTTGCCCGCGAGGCCGGGGTCAGCCGCGCCGAGGCCAAGACCTTTATCGATCGCTACTACGAGCGCTATCCCAAAGTATTCGAGTACCTGCTCCAGATGCAGCGGGAGGCGATCGCCCTCGGCTACGTGCAGACCATCTGCGGACGGCGGCGGTACTTTAACTTTACCGATGGCAAGCTGCGATCGCTGCGCGGCACCGACCCCGCCAGCATTGACCTCGATGCCCTCCGCTCCAACGGCTACGATGCCGGATCGCTGCGGGCCGCCGCCAATGCCCCGATCCAGGGCAGCAGCGCCGACATCATCAAAATCGCCATGATTCGCCTGCACGAGCTGCTGAAGGGCTACCAGGCCAACTTGCTATTGCAAGTCCACGACGAACTGGTGTTCGAGGTGCCCCCCGCCGAGTGGGAGGAACTGGAGCCCAAGATCACCGCCGTGATGGAATCGGCAGTGGCGCTCAAGGTACCCCTCAAGGTCGAAGCCCACGCTGGCCCCTACTGGATTGAAGCCAAGTAAGTTGCCATGTCCATCCCAGAGGACGCCGGAGCGTCCGTAGGTCGATGG
>JAIXUR010000485.1 GCA_027483425.1 Cyanobacteriota bacterium
ACCACCGCATTCAAGACGACTATATTGACTGGGCCGAGCGTACCGGAGGCAGTGTCGTCGAGCTCCATGCCTACTGCTACGACGATCAAACCTTTCCCACCCAGGCGGAGATTCTCGATACTTTTGAGGCCGAGCTGTACGCCATTGTGCCCACCCTCCAGGGAGCCACGGTGCTGCATCGCCAGTTGGTGAACCAGAAAAACTTTGCAGGCTTTCCGCCCGGCAGTTTTGCCAACCGGCCCCAAACCGCTACCGGCGCACCCAATCTTCTCTTTGCCGGAGACTGGGTGCGGATGCCCTTCCCCTGCAGTCTGATGGAGCGGGCGGTCAGCAGTGGCCTGTTGGCAGCCAATGCCATCCTGCAGCAGGAAGGGGTACAGCGCCGCCCCCTGCTGTCCATTAACCCAGAGGGGGTTCTGAATATCTAGGCCCTGACGACCTCCAAAGGCCCGAGGTTGCACAACTCAGGTTTCACGGCCCCGGCTCCCTATAAAATCAGCAGACTCTCTCTGGCTTTTTAAACACCCTCTAAGGCAGGTTACGGATGGATCAACTCGATGTTGAACCCGTTTTTATAGAAACGGACGTAGAAATGGACAACGGTGCCGACCAGGGTCGGTCTCCCCATCGCGCTGACCCGACCGCGGCGGTAGACTCTGGCCCCAGGGCAACCCCCCTGCGGCAGCTGGGCCTGAGCCCCAACCACTGGTACGTGGTGGCCCAGGGCACCGAGCTCACGGATCAGCCGTTGGCGGTGACCTTTTGGCACCAGCCCATTGTGCTCTATCGGGGCAGCGCCGGGCAGATCCATGCCATTGAAGACCGCTGCCCCCACCGCCAGGTGAAGCTTAGCGCGGGCTATGTGGAGGGCGATCGCCTGGTCTGTGCCTACCACGGCTGGCACTTTGCCCCCGATGGAGCCTGCACCCATATTCCCTACCTGGCGGCCAACCAAAAGCTGCCCACCTGCACCCTGCGCCAGTACCCGGTCAAGGAACAGGATGGCTTTATCTGGCTGTTTCCCGGCGACCCGGCCCTGGCGGAGCAGCGATCGCCCCTGGGGGTGCCCGAGTGGGAGCATCTGGACTACATCGGCTCGGCCGCTTTGATCGACGTCCAGTGCCATTACTCGTTTTTAATAGAGAATTTGGTGGATATGTACCACGGCCACCTGCACGGCGATGCCCAGGTGTGGGCCAACCCGATACTGACCGGGCTAGAGGTGACTGGCGATCGCGTCCATGCCCACTACGAGGCCGATAGCTACTACACCATCGACAAAATCTGGTCCGTGGCTCAGCTGTTTGTGCCCGCGCTCCGAAAGCTGCACCCCGAACCCCTGGACGTGTACTACCCCTACCCCCACTGGATGGCGACCCTGGGCGACGACTTTAAGCTCTACTGCCTGTTTTGCCCCGTAGACGAGACCCACACCCGCGCCTACCTGATCCATTTCACCTCCCTGGGTAAATTCCCAGACCTGCACAAACTGCCGATGGTGGTGCGGCGTTTCTTTAAATCCACCTTCCACAACACCGCCAGCGGTCTGCTGCGTCGGGTCATTCGCGAAGACCTGCCCATGCTGCAGCAGGAGCAAGCGGCCTTCTTCCGTCACCCCACCTACAAAGGGCCAGAGCTCAATCGGGCGCTGGTGGGGGTGCAGCAGTTGATCCGTCAGCAGGCGGCAGAGGGTGAGCGGTGAGCGGTGAGCGGTGAGCGGTGAGCGGTGAGCGGTGAGCGGTGAGCGGTGAGCGGTGAGAGAGGGGTGAGCGGTGAGGGGTGAGAGGCTTGGAAGTTTTAGACAGAGGCGTTTGATCCTATGGTTGCTGCCGATATGGCTCCCACGCTCCTGGCGCTGGACTTTGACGGTGTCGTCTGTGACGGGCTGCGGGAGTATTTTCAAACCGCCTGGAAGGTCTACGGTGAGGTGTTTGAACCCGATGCGGGAGCACCGCCGGAGGGGCTAGCCGAGCGCTTTTACCCCCTGCGCCCGGTGGTAGAGACGGGTTGGGAAATGCCCCTGGTGCTCTACGGGCTGCGATCGGGGGTGGCTGACCAAGACATTTTGACGCGCTGGCCAGAGTTGGTGCCCCAGCTCCTGGCCCAGGCCGGGGTCGAGCCTGCCACCCTGGGCCAGGCGGTGGATGGGGTGCGCGATCGCTGGATTCACCATGATCTCAACGACTGGCTCAGCTACCAGCGCTTTTACCCCGGTGTGCTCGATCGCCTGCGCCAGGCCATGGCGGCTGGGGTTGAGCTAATCATTATTTCTACTAAGGAAGGGCGGTTTATCCAGCAGCTCTTGGCCCAGGGGGGCCTGGCCCTGGCAAGCCACCGCATTCTAGGCAAAGAGGTTAAGCAGCCCAAGTACGAGACCCTGCGCCAGCTCCAGGGGGCTCACCCCAACGCCACCATTTGGTTTGTAGAGGATCGGGTTAACGCGCTCCAGGCCGTGCAGCAGCAGCCCGACCTGGGGGATATCGCGTTGTTTTTGGCCGACTGGGGCTACAACACGGCGGCGGATCGGGCGATCGCGGCCCCCGGCAGCAGCATCTACGGCCTCAGCCTGGATCAATTTTGCGGCCCCTTCGGGGATTGGCCGCAGGGCCGGGGATAACCCCATGGCAGTAGACTTACCGTAGATTGACGTCATCTTGGCGGTTCCAGGGCCTGTTTAAAGGATTCATAGCTACAGTGGACTGTATTCTTCCGGATATGGCCTCAACCGCCAGAAGGGTAGATCGACCCCAAGGCGCCCAAGGCGATCGATGTAGCTGAGACAAAGGCAGTCGTCGCCGCCCAGGGCTCCCCTCGCTGTCCCCGTGGTATGTGTTCCCATGGCTAACCTATTTGCTCCGCTGCCCAGCGATCTCGCCCTCTCCTCAGCCGAGGCTCCCCCAGCCCTTGACACTGTAGAAACCCTCTTCTTCTATGCCGCCAACGGTACAGCCGCCCCGCTGCTCTTTCACGTCAACCGGCTAGACGGTAGTCTGACCGAGGTTACCGAGCCGCCAGATCTCTTCCCCACGGCCTTGGGCGGGCTGTGGGCCGCCCAGCCCACCGTGGCTCCATGGCTGCTCGAGCCCGAGGGCAGCCTGGCCCCCGCAGCCTCCCTCGGGCCAGGGTTCGCCGTGTCCCCAGATCTTGAACCTGGAGCTGAGGAGACCTCAACCCCAATCTTTACCCTGGTGCAAGGCCATAATGGCGACGACTTTCTGATTGGCCCGGCCGAAGATGCCGCCCTTTTTGGTCTGGAGGGCGCGGATCTGATTTTGGTGGGCGAAGGCAACAATCTGGCCTTTGGCGGTCGAGGCAACGACATCATGTTGGGTGGCCCCGGTGACAACATCTTTTTTGGTGGCCCTGGCAACGACGTGCTGGAGGGGAGCACGGGCAGCGATACGTTGTTCGGCGACAGCGACGACGACACTCTCTACGGTGGAGCCGGGGCCAATGTGCTGATTGGCGGGGCGGGGGCTGACCTGTTTCGGCTGGGCAAGCCGGGGGCCTACGCCATACCCCTGGTAGAGGAGCCAGAGACCCTAGAGGTTCTACCCCTGGCAGCTGACCCTAGCCTAGAGACCCAGGCCAACGGCCCAGACATCATCGTAGACTTTAGCCTCGCTGACGGGGATATCATCGACCTGAGCTTGATCGCCGCCCAACCTCTATTTGCCGGTAGTGAGTTACGGCCCTTCTTGAGTTTTGTGCAGGTGGGGGCCGATACCCACCTGCAGGTCACCACCCCCCTGGGCCAGGTGTCTACCGAGGCGATTTTGTTGGCGGTGCAGGCCGACACGATCACCGCCGCCAGTCTTACCTTTACGCCACCTGACGGACTACCCCTCCTCAAGTAACTCCATTGACCTGGAAATTTCTCCGCTTTTCGGTAGCATTAGGGCTGGAGTAATGCAGGCAAGCCCGTGATCGCAGCCCAGCTCAACCAACTGGCCACCGCCCTGGCCGGAGAGTTTGACAATCGGCAACAGTCCCTGGCTGACCCAGTCTGGTACCTACACCTGCGCCTGTGGTACAGGCCCCTGCCCAAGGGCCT